>CASFSC010000102.1 GCA_949296995.1 uncultured Alistipes sp.
GTCGTAATTTTATTCCTTTATCTGTGCGTGTTTTTCCGAGGTATTGTAATTTTTCAGCGGTGCGGTACGGCATTGCCGAGTTTTTTGGTCTTGGGGCTGTGTCTGATGATAACTTTGCAGGCGCTGGTAAATATGATGGTATCTGTAGGAATATTTCCCGTTACAGGTCAAACCTTGCCTTTGATTAGCCTCGGAGGATCATCGGTTATTTTTACAAGTCTTGCTTTGGGAATTATTCTGGGAGTGAGCCGTCAAATTAAGGAACAATCGCTCGACAAACCTCGCGGAGAGTCATTGTTGGAATAAATATTGATGTTAATTTGTACCTTGTTAACTGATAAATGAGTTTTTATATAGCTCAAATATATTATGGATAAAATTTTGAAGGTTATATTGAGCGGAGGCGGTACGGGAGGACATATATATCCTGCCGTAGCGGTTGCCGAAGCGTTGCAACGTAGGCTGGGTGATAAAGTTGATATACTTTTTGTAGGGGCTGAAGGTAAAATGGAGATGGAAAAAGTTCCTGCTTTGGGATATAAAATCGCCGGATTGCCGATGGCCGGAATACAGAGACGTCTTACATTGAAAAATTTGCTTGTTCCTTTTAAAGTGATCGATAGTATTGCCAAGGCAAAACGAATAGTTAAAGGTTTTAAAGCGGATGTTGTGGTAGGATTTGGAGGGTATGCAAGTGCTCCTGTGTTGTGGGGTGCCCAGATGTTGGGAGTTCCAACGGTAATTCAGGAACAGAATTCATATGCAGGTGTGACAAATAAAATATTGTCGAAACGTGCCAAACGAATTTGTGTAGCTTATGAGGGCACGGATAAGTTTTTCCCGAAAGAGAAAATAGTTATGACCGGTAATCCTTTACGAGGAAGTTTTTCCAGTGAAACAGGCAGGGAGTTGAAAGATGAGGCACTTAAATATTTCGGGTTAAGTTCTGAGAAACCTGTCGTGCTTATATTGGGCGGAAGTTTGGGAACTCGTACCTTGAACAATGTAATGAAGGAGAATGTGGACAGGATTGTGGCTGAAGGGAAAATAGAAGTCATATGGCAAAATGGTAAATTTTATGACCGCGAGATGTCCGAATTTATGAAGAATCGTAATTCTGACGGTATATGGAGAGGAGCATTCATCGACAGGATGGATCTTGCTTATGCAGCGGCTGATGTTGTCGTCAGCAGGGCTGGAGCGGGAACCGTTTCGGAGTTATGTTTAGTAGGTAAACCGACCGTTTTTGTTCCGTCGCCCAATGTGGCAGAAGATCATCAAACTAAAAATGCGCAGGCATTGGTGGCACATGATGCAGCCATTATGATAGCAGACAGTTCTGCAAGTAAAGATCTGTTCCCTGAAGTAGAACGTCTGCTGGCCGATAAGGGAAAATTGAAAAAGTTGTCTGAAAACATAATATCTCTCGGAATTAAAGATTCCGCAGATAGAGTAGTGAATGAAATTTTGGATGTAGCAGGATATGAATTACGATAAAATATATTTTCTGGGTATCGGAGGTATAGGTATGAGTGCCCTTGCCCGTTATTTTATGCACGAAGGGAAACTTGTTGCCGGGTATGACCGTACGGCGACTCCTCTTACTCATGCTTTGGAAAAAGAGGGTGCAGTGATAACTTATGAAGATAAGGAGAGTACTATCCCCGATATTTTTAAAGATGTTGCGACAACACTTGTTGTTTATACGCCAGCCATACCGACCGATTCTGTCCAGATGTCGTTTTTTCGAAACGGCGGGTTTGAAATGTTGAAACGTTCCCGAATGTTGGGGGTGGTTTCAGAAGGCAAATATGTTATGGCAGTTGCAGGCACCCACGGTAAAACTACGACTACTACCATGACGGCATGGTTCAATCATATTGCCGGAGGTGGAGGCAGTGCTTTTCTCGGAGGCATATCCAAAAATTTCAATAGCAATTTGGTTCTCGGACAGGGAAATCGTCTGGCTGTGGAAGCGGATGAATTTGACCGATCATTTTTGCAGTTGCATCCTGATGTTGCTGTCATTACAGCTGCCGATGCCGATCATTTGGATATATATGGAACACATGATGCAGTAAAAGAGGCGTTCTCGGCATTCATATCGCAAATAAAACCTGGAGGAACATTGATACTTAAACATGGTGTCGACCTTGTCGTAAAAAATGAGAATATAAAGGTGTACAGATATGCTTATGATACACCGTCGGATTTTTATGCAAAAAATATCAGACCCCTTGAAGGAGGACATTATATGTTTGACATTGTTTGTCCCGATCGTGAAATTAAGAATTGCACGCTCGGTATTCCGGGATGGGTCAATATCGAAAATTGTATCGCTGCCGTCTCATTGCTGTGTGTGGCCGGTTTCGATGAAGGCTTGCTAAAGACCGCAATGGCTTCTTTTACAGGAGTAAAACGTCGGTTTGATTTTTATATCAATAATGACAGAAGGGTATATGTAGATGATTATGCCCATCACCCTGAAGAGTTGAGAGCTGCTATTAAATCTCTTAAGGCAATGTTCCCGAAGAGAAAATTGACAGTAGTGTTTCAACCTCATCTGTATACCCGTACGCGTGATTTTTACAAGGATTTTGCTGAAGTGTTGTCTATGGCAGATGAAGTGTTGCTAATGCCTATATATCCGGCTCGGGAAGAACCTATACCCGGAATCAATTCCGAGTTGATTGCAGGATTGGTAACGGTTCCTGTCAGAATAGTTCAAAAAAATGAATTGATAGATGTTATTAAAGCCAAGAATCCTGAATTTTTAGTTACATTTGGCGCAGGTGACATAGATAATTTTTGTACCCCTATAGCTGAAACTCTTAAATTACTTGATTAGCCGATTTGAAACGTCGAACATCCATATTGTTGACACTGCTCGTTTGGGTTTTTCTGATAACGTATGTCATAGTTGCATCGCGTTATTGTACAGCCCAAAAAGATAGGCAGTTGTGTAAAGGTATCCATGTTAAAATATTGGATAGTATGCAGCATGGGTATATTACTCCCGGAATGGTCCGAAACTGGCTCATCTCGGAGAATATGAAAATCACAAAAGAGGAATTGTCCCGTATAAATACTCTTGATGTGGAACGTGTCGTTAAAAAACGCGGATTTGTAAAGACAGCACGCGCTTATGTCACTTTGGACGGATATTTGAATATAGATATTACACAGCGAACTCCGATAATGAGAGTCAATAGCGTGAATGGTTATAACTTTTATGTTACGGAGGATAATTATATATTGCCGCTTCAAAAATATCATGTTACTTATGTTCCAGTTGTGACAGGATATATAAATGCACCGTTCGAACGCAATTTTGTTGGAAGTCTGGATGATTTGGCGAAAAACGGTGAAAAAAAAACAGATAAAAATTATATCTTTTTACATAAACTGATTAATTTTGTAAAGTTTGCCAGTAGTGATGATTTTTGGAATGCTTTTATCGTTCAAATCAATGTTTTAGGTGTCCCCGGAAACAGTGACGATCCTAAGACAGGAGCAAAGTATAATGAACCTCAAGTGGAGATTGTGCCTCGAGTAGGCAATTACGTGGTTAAGTTGGGAAATTTGGATGGATATGAAGCTAAACTGAGCAAACTTATGAGTTTCTATAACAAAGGACTTCCCTATGACGGATGGGAAAGTTACAGTTATATAAATTTGGAATATCAGAATCAGGTAGTTTGTATAAAATAGGAAACAAAAATAGTGGAAAAAAAGGATTATATCGTTGCGATTGATTTAGGTACCAATACCGTTGTCGCTATGGTCGGTGCTAAAGGCGACAATAATAGAATAAAGGTTATCGACTGCGAAATATTGCCTGTACAGGGAATGGTCCGTGGGGAAATTAAGAATATAGAGCAGGTCGCTACGGCTATAAAACAGGCTGTCGAAGCTATCGAAACACGTCTGGGCATAAAAATCGTAGAAGCCTATACCGGAATTTCGGGCCAGCATATAAAATGCGTAAAACAGCCATATCATGTTTTTGTGGGACGTGATGGCGAAATACGTGAGGATGATGTGCGTAAGTTACACGAAAGTATGCGTAACGTACAGGCCCCGGATGGCGAAAAAATAATCCAGATCATTCCCCAAAATTACATTGTGGACGATGAAGAAGAGACCGATAATCCAATCGGAACGTTCGGTAAAAAATTGGAGGCTACGTTTAATTTCGTTATAGGTGAAGCCAATGCCGTGCATCGTTTGGAACGGGCATTGTCTCGACTTGAAATAAAATCGTTGGGCATCTTCCTCAATGCGGTTGCAGCCGCCGAGTCCACTGCTACGGTAGACGAAAAGGAAGAAGGAGTTGCCGTGATAGATATAGGTGGGGGAACAACTGATATTGCCATATATTATAAAAATATAATCCGCTATGTGGGTATTATACCTATGGGCGGAAATGTCATAAATAAGGATATCCGTTCTTATGGTATTCTGGAAAAACACGTCGAAAGCCTGAAGGTGAAATATGGCAGTGCAATGAGGGATCTTGTACAAGCCGATAAATATATTACAACCCCCGGATTGAATGCCCGTGCACCCAAAGAGATATCTTTCAAAAATCTGGCAGCTATTATAGAAGCACGTATGCTCGATATAATAGATCTTGTTATGGAAGAGATCAAACAGTCCGGATATAAAGATAAACTTGGTGCCGGTGTAATACTTACAGGTGGAACGGCCCAATTGAAAGATCTTGCAGAACTGTTCAAAAGTTATACGGGGCTTGATGTGCGTGTCGCCGTTCCTGATGTAGATGTCGCTGAAGGCTTACAGACCGAATTGAACAGTGCAATGGCTACTGCTGCCGGTATAGTAATCAAGGGTCTTGAAAATGGCAAGGCTACTAAAATTGAAAAACGTCCGGCTGAAACTGAAAATTCGAACTATAATCATATTGGCAAAACACGTACGCCTCTCAGTCAGCGTTCTGTGAATGACCTTTATGATAATAGAACTATACGAAATAGATATACCGAAGAAAACAATAGAACAACGGGATCTGAAGAAGAAATAGATAACCCTTATGAAGGAGAGACTCCCAAGAAGAAAAACGGATTTTTCGGTAAGTTGAAAGAGAAGATTAATAATATGTTTGACGTTATAGACGATAACGAAATATAGAGCAGGATGAGTGAAACGATGATAGATTTTGAAATGCCTAAAATATCTCCGTCAATAATAATGGTGACAGGAGTTGGCGGCGGTGGCAGCAATGCTGTTAACCATATGTTTGAACTTGGTATAGCTGACGTTTCCTTTATGGTATGTAATACAGACCGTCAGGCTTTATATCGTAGTCCTGTTCCTATTAAAGTACGTTTGGGCGAAAACCTTACGCAAGGTCTTGGCGCAGGCAATAATCCGGAACGAGGTCGTGAAGCTGCTCTTGAAAGTCTTGATGAAATAACGGAAATATACAAAAGGGAAGGTACTCGTATGGTGTTTATCACGGCCGGAATGGGTGGTGGAACAGGTACCGGTGCAGCTCCCGTTATTGCCAAAGCTGCAAAGTCGTTGGGTATTCTTACGGTCGCTATCGTGACATTGCCTTTCCGAACAGAAGGAAAGAAACGTATGACTCATGCTTATGAAGGTATCGAGGAGTTGAAACAATATGTCGATTCTTTGCTTCTTATCAATAATGAAAGCATACAAGATATATATGGTAAATTAACCTTGACCGAGGCGTTCGGAAAGGCTGATGATATTTTGGCTACGGCGGCTAAAAGTATTGCTGAGATAATTACCCGGGAATATACGGTTAATGTCGACTTCGCCGATGTGCAAACCGTTATGAAAGATAGTGGAATAGCATTGATGGGGTCAGGTCGTGCTTCGGGTGAAGAACGTGCTATGGAAGTTGCCAATGCTGCTTTGACATCTCCTCTGTTGAACCATAACGATATAAAAGGAGCACGTAATATACTTATCAATATTACCTCCGGAGATGAAGAGATTACTCTTGAAGAGACTTATTTGATTACTGAATATATCCAGGAAAGGGCCGGTAATAATGCAGATATTATTTGGGGGGCAGGTAATGATCCTTCTTTAGGAAATGATATCGAGGTTACTATAATTGCCACAGGTTTTGAAATAGATACCATGCCGCAGAATTTCGGACATGTAACCAGTTCGCCTTTGCAGGCTCGGATAGATGCACGTGCAGAACGTGAAGCGGCTGAGATTGAAGCTGAAGGTGAAAGTGAAAATGAAGGTGAAGCTGAAAGTGGAAACGAAAACGGTAATGAAATTGAGGCTTCGATTGACGGTAATGAAAATAGTGATTCGATAAATGAGGATGATGTGGCTCCGGAAGAGGAGATAAAAGTCGTTGCCAAACCGCGGGTTAGATGGACTCCTCCTAAAGATGCTACTCCGAATATCTATCCGGCATTCAATCGTTCGAGAGTGGGGGCGCGTCCTGTTGTAGGTGAAAATAATGAAACGAAGATTCCAACGCCGACTATTGCTACACCTTCAACTTTGCAACCTCAGGTGATAGGAAATAAAGGTAAAGAATCATCTATTGATATAGATGAATATGAAAATGTTCCTTCATGGGTTCGCAGAAATATGAAGTTCGTCAAGGATAATCCTGACGATGGTGGACGTAATTCAAGAATTGTGATTAAGGATGAACAAGCAGCGGATGATAAAAAAAAGTCGGGGAATAATTCGCTGTTTGATTAATTAAATGGTTTTTGAATTGACTGACGACTGTTTTTCCCAAATTACATTCAATACTTTCACTCCAGACAACATTTGGAATGTTGTCCTGGTGGTGATATTGCTTTGTATGTCAGCTTTGATATCAGGATCGGAAACTGCATTTTTTTCGTTGACGCCACGTAATGTAAGGCACTTCAAGTCTAATCCTTCTCCTGTTAATAATGCCATTCTGAAATTGCTGTCCATGCAGGATTATCTGTTGGCAACCATACTTATTGCAAATAATTTTGTAAATATTTGCGTGGTCCTTGTATCCAATAACATTATAAATTCATGGATAAATTTCGGAAACAGTACCGGATGGGAGTTCGCCGTAAAAATAGTCATAGTAACATTTCTGTTGTTGCTGTTCGGTGAAATAATGCCTAAGATTATGGCTACATATAATCCTGTACGATTCGCCGGATTTATGGCCAGACCATTGCTTGTCATGAAGAGCTTTTTTAAACCGTTATCCTATCTGTTGATACGTTCCAGTAATACTTTGAATGAACGTGTGGCTCGTAAAAAGGTAAATATATCGATGGACGAACTTTCCGATGCCATTGAAATGACTGTCGACCAAAGTGCCGAGGAGAAAAAAATGCTTTCGGGAATAGTCAGTTTCGTGAATACGGATGTCGTAGATGTTATGAAACCGAGAGTCGATATTATTGCTTTGGATGTAGAGGATAACTTTGCCAAAGTGAAAAAAGTGATAATAGATTCCGGATTTTCCCGTATTCCGGTTTATGAAGAGACTCTTGATAATATAAAGGGTATATTGTATGTCAAAGATGTATTGCCTTACATAAAAAATGACGATGATTTTGGATGGCAGCATTTGGCCCGTAAACCGTACTTTGTGCCTGAATATAAAAAGATCAATGACCTTATGTCTGAGTTTCAGAATAATCAGGTCCATTTGGCCATTGTTGTCGATGAGTATGGTTCTACTTTGGGATTGGTTTCGTTGGAAGA
>CASFSC010000103.1 GCA_949296995.1 uncultured Alistipes sp.
TTCTTTCTGCTTTTTATTTATTGTGTTAATGTCTTCAAATATTGTTGATCTTTGAAAACCTATTTCTGTTTGGCCCGATTGGAGTTAAAATTTTTTGTCGTCGAAATAGGAATCTTTCAAACCTAAAAAGTAGAGAATCCCATCGAGTCCTATTGTCGAAATGGATTGTCCCGCCGTAGCTTTTACTTTGGGTTTGGCATGGAATGCTATTCCTAATCCTGCTACGCTGAGCATCGGCAGGTCGTTTGCTCCGTCACCCACTGCAATCGTTTGAGCAATATCCACATTTTCAACCTGAGCGATAAGTTTCAACAATTCAGCCTTACGTTTACCGTCTATTATATCTCCGACATAACGTCCCGTAAGTTTGCCGTTTTCGACCTCCAGTTCGTTGGCGTATACATAGTCGAACCCATATTTATTACGGAGGTAATTGCCGAAATATGTAAAACCTCCCGACAGTATTGCTGTTTTGAAACCCACTTTTTTCAAAATATGCATCAACCGTTCGAGTCCCTCTGTAATTGGCAAGTGTATGGCAATATCTTCCATCACCGACACATCCAATCCCTTTAAAAGAGATACACGGCGTGTAAAACTTTCTGCAAAATCTATCTCTCCACGCATAGCCGATTCAGTTATGGCCCTGACCTTTGCCCCTACGCCGGCTCTTTCGGCCAATTCATCAATTACTTCGGTTTCAATAAGGGTTGAATCCATATCGAAACATACCAAACGGCGTGAACGGCGGAACATATCATCCAGTTGCAGGGAAATATCTATTCCCATAGTTGTCGAGAGATCCATAAACTGAGACTGCATGTCTTCTCTGTCTTTGGGCGTTCCTCGTACCGAAAGTTCTATACATGATTTTGCAGCACGTTCGTTTTCATCCAGCGGAATACGACCTGTGAGACGAAGTATGGTATCTATGTTCAGCCCCTGTTCTACTACGACATTGGTTACCTTTGCAATCTGTTGTGCCGTAATTTTGCGGCCTAAAAGCGTTACGATATATCGGTTTTTACCCTGCAGGCTTACCCATTGAGCATAATGTTCTTCAGTAATTGGTGTAAACCTGATGTTTACATCCAGCTCGTAAGCTTTGAACAGAAGATCTTTCATTATATCCCCCGATTTGTCGGGAGTGGTTTGGAACAAAATACCCATCGAAAGACTCTGATGTATATTTGCCTGCCCGATATCGAGTATGAAAGCATCGTATTTTGCAAGTATGCCTGTCAGGGCAGAAGTAACACCCGGTTTATCGACCCCTGAAATATTTATTTGAATAATTTCTGCTTTTTCTTTTTTAGTTTTCATCGTAGGAGTTTTACGTGGAGCAAAATTATAAAAAATAGGTGTTAAAATATTGTTCGCTGAAATGATCAGGTTAAAATAACATTAAATTATATCTTGTTCTAAACGTTTATCTCGAAGCCGTATCTACGTCTTCACCTAACTGGAACCAGTCGCCTCTGGCACGCATTACCTGTTCAATGACATCACGCACACATCCTTCTCCCCCTTTGAATTGTGAAACGTAACGGGATACACTGATAACTTCCGTTGCAGCATCAGCCGGACAAACTGGCATTCCTACGTGTCTCATCGGCTCGACATCAGGTATATCGTCACCCATGAACATAACTTCTTCAGAATCTACCCCCAGTTTTTGTATCAAATCTGTCAGTGCATCGTATTTCGCAAGACAGTTGGTATATAAATGTTTTATGCCTAACATTTTAAATCTGCGTTCGAGACATTCTCCGCGTCCTCCGGTTATTACTGCCAAGGTATATCCTTTTTTCAGTGCAAAGGCCATTGCAAATCCATCTTTTGCATTGTATTTACGTAAAAAATCTCCATCAGGTGTCAGAATTATGTCTCCATCCGTCATAACTCCATCCACATCCATTACTATTACTTTGATTTTTGCAATGTCTTCTTTGAAATTTCCCATATGCTTGAACTTATGTTTGAATATAATATTTGTAATTCAGGAGCTGAAGCAAGTAGCTCTATATGTTTATCCATGGTATTTTTATCATTCCGTACGGCCGGTCCTGTC
>CASFSC010000104.1 GCA_949296995.1 uncultured Alistipes sp.
CCTGATGCTATGTTGTAAACAGTAGTTCCTTTTCCTTTTACATTTGCTTGAAATATAAGTGAAACGGGAACGGTTCCTCCTTCGTAAATTACTTGAGACGGTATCTGTTTACCTTTGGAGTCGGTAACTATTATTTTATCCGGTGTAGCGACATTCTGTACTTCTATCCATGGAATTTCTACTGTTTCATTCGTACGCTCCATGTCGGTCGGATTCGAAACATTTACTTTCAATGTTTTTCCTGTCTGAGCGGTTGCTAACAGACAAGCCGAAAAAAACATAAGTGTCAAAAATAATTTTTTCATCGCGTTAAGACAGTTAAACGTTATTATGTTATTCTTCGTTCGATGCTTTACCGAGAGATGCAAGTATTCCTCCGTCTACATATAAGATATGTCCTGTTACGAAATCGGATGCATGTGAAGCCAGGAATATGGCACTTCCCGCCAAATCTTCAGGATTGCCCCAACGCATTGCAGGAGTACGTTTTATTATGAATTCGTTGAAAGGGTGCCCGTTTACTCTGATCGGAGCCGTTTGAGATGTTGCGAAATAACCGGGACCGATGCCGTTTACTTGTATATTGTATCGTGCCCATTCTGTTGCAAGGTTCTTTGTTAGCATTTTCAGGCCTCCTTTAGCTGCTGCGTATGCACTTACGGTATCGCGTCCCAATTCGCTCATCATAGAGCACATATTTATGATTTTACCTCCTCCACGTTCTTTCATACTTTTAAAAACAGCTTTGGACATGATAAAAGGAGCTGTCAGATCGGTGTCTATTACGGCTTGCCAATCGTTTACAGACATTTCCATGGCAGGGATACGTTTGATGATACCTGCATTGTTTACCAATATGTCTATTGGGCCTACCTCTTTTTCGATAATGGCAATATATTTCTGTACCGTTTCTTCATCACGGACATCGAATTTATATGTATGTACTTTGATTCCGTGTTCAGCATATTCAGAGACACATTTATCCAACTTTTCTTGCGAGGTTCCGTTAACGACTATTGTTGCTCCTGCTTGTCCGAGCCCTATTGCGACAGCCATTCCAAGTCCATGAGCACCTCCTGTTATGAGTGCCACTTTACCTTTGAGGCTGAATAATTCCAATCCGTTCATTTGTATTTTATTAAGTTTGAATTATCAGTTTAATGTTATATGTGACTAATATGAACTGCTATCTGTTTTACTTCAGGTCAGTTGCTGAAGCCCCATCCATATCATTGTAATCGAGATTTTCTCCTGCCATACCCCATACAAATGTATAGTTGCTGGTTGCGCAAGCTGCATGTATCGACCATACCGGTGAAATTACAGCCTGATCTTTTTTCATCCATATATGACGAGTTTCGTCGATAGGGCCCATGAAATGACATACTGCTTGATTTTCCGGCAAATCGAAATAATAGTATGCTTCCATACGGCGATTATGTGTATGAGGAGGCATTGTATTCCAGGTGCTTCCTGGTTTTAGTTCGGTCATTCCCATTTGCAACTGACAGGTTGGAATTACTTCTTTAACTATCATGCGGTTTATCACACGATGGTTGCTTTCTTCGAGTGATCCCAGTTCCATTACAACAGCATCTTTTTTAGTGATTTTGCGGGTTGGGTATGCTGTGTGTGCATTTGCCGAGTTGAAATAGAATTTTGCAGGATTTTCGGCAGATTTGCTGGCAAATAGTATCTCTTTATTACCACGACCTATATATAGAGCCTCCTTGAAATCTATTTCGTAATCTATGCCATCAACGGTTACTATTCCCGCACCACCAGAATTGATAAGTCCGATTTCACGTCTTTCGGTAAAATATTCGGCCCTTATTTCCGGAACGGCTTCAAGTTTTAATTTTTCATTGACAGGCATAGCCCCTCCGACAATCAAACGGTCATACATGGTGTAAACCATATTGATTTGATCCGGTATAAAAAGATTTTCAATGAGATGTTCTGCACGTAGACGTGCTGTATCATAATGTTTCACATCGTCAGGATGTGCAGCATAACGTATTTCAAAATTTGTTTTCATAACTGTTTATTTATAACATAACTTCAAAAGTAATGTTTTTTTGATTTAATATCAATATCAATACGACAGGGTTGAATTATTGTCTGTTTATATACGCTTACTATTATTATATTTGTATTTATTGATTATATGAAGTTGGCATTATTGTTGTTTCAATGTTGTATAATGAGTTTTCAATGAGAAAAAATATAATGTTATGAATAAATTGCTATGTGCTGTATCTTTATTGGCAACGGCGTTACCAGTTCCAGTTTTTTGTTGTACGGGAGTATCGCTATATACCTCGGATAATAATCTTGTGCAAGCCCGTACTATAGAGTGGGGTGAATCCAGTTTGAACAGTAAATTGATCGTTTCCCCTGCAGGAAATATTTATACCTCTATTATGCCTGACAGTACTGATGGATTGACCTGGACGGCCAAATATGGTTTTGTGGGTATATCAGTCAGTTTGGACAATATAGTAGGAGAGGGTATAAATGAAAAGGGACTTACAGCCGGAGTTTTTTATTTTAAAGGTTACGGATCATTGGCCAAATTCGACAAAAACGATACATCCAATAATATTGTTGATATGGATTTTGTGAGATGGATGTTGACCAATTTCAGTACGGTGGACGAAGTATTGGCTGAATTACCTAAGATAAAGATTGTACCGATTTTTATCTCTCCTGATGGGGTTCCTTCTCCCACAGGCCATTGGAGGGTTGCAGATAAGTCAGGAAGAAATATTGTCATAGAGATTGTTAATAATGGAGAGATTCAGGTATTTGAAAATATAGGTGTGTTGACCAATTCTCCGGGATATGAATGGCAGGTTACCAATCTGAATAATTATATAAATATTCAACCGGGGACTATTGCTACACGTAACTTTGGTAAACATGTGGCAAAAGCTTTCGGGGCCGGTACCGGTTCATTGGGGTTGCCGGGCGATATCACTCCTCCGTCGAGATTCGTGAGGGCAGCTTTCTATCTGTTTTCTACACCTGTACGTCAGACGACGATAGATGCAGTGTCGGATGCTTTCCATATTTTGGATAATTTTGATATTCCCATAGGGTCAGAGTTCGCACCTGACCAACAAGAGCATATTCCATCTATCCCCAGTGCTACACAATGGACTTCAGTGATTGACTTGAGTACCCTTACTTATTATTACAAGACAATGTACAATAGTACTGTCAAAAGTGTAAATGTTGTAAATGCTTTAAATAAAATATCGAAGAAAGAGACATATCTGCCATTGGATAATGGTAAATTCAATTATGAAGAGGTAGTATTCTGATGTTTATAATTTGATTGTAATTTAACCAGATGTTTCATTAAAATCAGAATCGTTCGAATAATTGTATTTCATAAATAGTGGTGATTGTGTTGACAATAATCGGCCTTTATACTCTATAATCAGGTAACTTTGGTGAGGAACTGCTCATCAAAGTTATTTTTATTCGGAAATACAGAACAAGGGAGGATGTAGCTGATTATTGTTACATGATAAAAAGAGAAAAATAATGTTGAGGTATCAACAGTTTTGATAATATTTTTTCAAAATTTAGTTGAAATAAAAATAGCATCCCCATGATCCGAGGATGCTATTTTTATATTGTGTAAAAGTCGTTAGTCTGCTTAGTCTAAATTTTTAAGTTTGATGTTGCGGTACCAAACTTGATGACCATGGTCCTGGAAACCGATATAACCTTCGTGGTTTTCTCCACCTAGATTTATCATGCTTTCATAAGCCAAAGGCCATTTCTCCTGACTGAATTTACTGCTGTTAAGCAGATCTTTCCATTCCGGTCCGGTAAAGTCGTATTCAACAACTTTGACATCATTCAGCCAATGTTGTACATGACCATCTTTGACAATGATTTTAGATTTATTCCATTCACCTATGGGTTTTGAAGTTTGTGGGTCGGCAGCTATCATGTCGTAAAGAGAACCGGCTTTGCCTTTAGCCACGTCATTGTTGTCGTTACCAAGAACTTGATATTCTACAGCCGACACATAAAATGGTTCTCCTGGAATCTCTTTCCCAAGATATAAAATACCACTGTTTCCTCCTACTTTTGCAACTTTCCATTCAGTTTCGAATTCGAAATTTTTAACTTTTGTGTCGAAGAGAATATCTCCTCCACCTTCAGAACCCTCATTACCTCCTTCTCCATTTATTTTCATGGAACCGTCAGGTTCTATGGACCACAGAGCAGGAACTTCGGTCTTATTATATCCACGCCATCCGTCGAATGTTTTTCCATCGAAAATGGTTACCCAACCATCATCTTCAGAAACTGCAGTAGCTTCAGCAGTTTCATTTGTCTTATTACTGCTGCAAGAGTTGCATGATGTAAGAGCTAAGGCAAATACAGCAATAGATAATGTGTAAAATACTTTTTTCATACTATTTTGTTTTTATTCGTAAACTTCGGAGTATTTATTAAAACGGACAGGCATCCGTGGATATACGCGAATGCCTGTGAAAATAGATTTAAATTAATTAGTCAAGTTTTTTCAGTCTTGCATTACGGAACCAGAAATCAAGGCCATGGTCTTGTAAACCTATATAACCTTCATGATTGTCTCCACCGAGATTTTTCTGCAGGTTGAATGCTTCAGGCCAATCTTTTTCACTGAATTTACTGCTGTTGAGCATGTCGATCCATTCAGGTCCTGTGAAGTCATATTCGCAAACCAAAACATCGTTTTGCCAATGTTGTACATGTCCGTCTTTAACAACGATTTTGGCTTTGTTCCATTCTCCTGGGACTTTCGCATTTTGAGGATCAGCAGGAAGAATGTCGAATAATGATGCAGGGCCATGTTTTGTTACGGTACCTGAACCGTCAACAGAACCCAGTTGATATTCCGGACATGATGTATAGATAGGACGTCCAGGAATTTCCTGTGCCAAATAGAAAATTCCACTATTACCTTTTTCAGGAGATTTCCATTCTATTTCGAATTCGAAATTTTTCAGTTTTTCACCCCAAATCAGGTTGCCTCCGCCTTCCTGACCTTCTTTACCGTTGTTAGGGGTATTGATTTTCATAGAACCGTCACCTTCAAGTGTCCATTTAACAGGAACAGTTTCCATACAGTATCCGCGCCATCCGTCGAAAGATGTGCCGTCGAAAATTGTTACCCAACCGTCGTCTTCGGAAGCAGCTGCAGCTTCAGCTCCTTCATTTGTCTTATTGCTGCTGCAAGAGTTGCAGGAGGTAAGTGCCATGGCACATACTGCAATCGCCAATGTATAAAATATCTTTCTCATAAGTTGTTTTATTTATAGGTTTTAATTAGAGGCTACTGCTTTATTTAGGCATGTCGACCAGTTTATATCCGTTTTGATAAGTATGTTTAATCATTTCTTGTGCAAATTCTTGAGCACTCATAGGTTCACTCATGATATTGCTGTATTTAGGATCTCCTTCAGTCACGATATATCCGCCTTTTACAAGTTGTTTGATGGTATCGTGAGGATAAAGGTTTGTGAATCTCATATTAGGACCGTCCCAAAGTAATTCTTTACCCAGCGGTTGCAGACGAGCAGCAAGTACACCTGATACGACCATTTCATTAACAGGGCCGGCATCTTTGAAGTCAGATACGCAAGGAACTCTGTTTTCAGGACTTTCCTTACAAGCACGTATCCAGTCCAATTCATGACTTACTTCGATTACACGGTTGCGGCTCGGAACTTTAGGCGTGCGACCTGACAAGAGGAATGGTTCACCACCAGAAATAACCAAAGTATCTTTTGTACCGTAATATATTGTACCTCCTATATCAATTCTCTTGTCATCAGGCATACCTTCAGGAATATCGCCTTTGAGTCCACCGTCGAACCAGTCGATGGTACATTCTGGTAATGCTACGTTATATTTACGTCCACGAGCAGGGAATTTGAATTTAACGTGTTGAGCAAGCGGAGCGGAATCAGAGAGTAGGGTAGTCGAACTTGCCTGTATTGCGGTAGGAGCGCATAGTTGCAAAGCATGGTATACAGGGTGTAGTATATGGCAAGCCATATCCCCGAGAGCACCTGTGCCGAAATCCCACCAACCACGCCAGTTCCAAGGTTGGTATATTCTATTGGATGGACGCATTTGTGCCGGGCCAATGAAAAGATCCCAACGCAGAGTATCAGGAACAGTCATAGGTTCAGGTCTATTCATACCTTGAGGCCATATTGGGCGGTCAGTCCAAGCTTGAACTTTTGTTACTTCACCAAGTTCTCCGTTCCATATAAGGTCTGCTACATAACGGAATCCTTCACCTGAAGCACCTTCATTACCCATTTGTGTTGCCACTTTGTATTTTTCAGCCAGTTTAGCCAACAAACGAGATTCGTATACAGTGTGTGTAAGAGGTTTCTGGCAATATACGTGTTTGCCGAGAGTCATGGCATCAGCTGTAATTATGGCGTGAGTATGGTCAGGTGTTACGACAACTACTGCATCTATGTCCTTGTTCATTTTGTCGAACATTTCGCGATAATCCCAAAATCTTTTTGCATTAGGATACTCTTCGAAAGTTTTTTTTGCATAATCCCAGTCTACGTCGCACAGAGCAACAATATTTTCACCACTCATATTACGGATATTAACGGCACCTTTACCGCCGATACCTATTCCTGCGATATTCAGTTTGTCTGAGGGTGATTTTTTGCCTGCTTTACTACCGAGTACTGCACTCGGAACGATGGTTAATCCGGCAACGCCGATAGCACTTCTGCGAAGAAAATCTCTTCTGGTAATTTTTTCTGCCATAGTTAAAGGTTTTTATGAGGTTTAGGTTTGTTTAGGTCGTTTATTTTAAGTTTTTTACATTACCATTGTGCTGTTTTTACATCGGATTCTGCATATCCAGCCGTCTCTGATTATCTGTTTTGATGGTTATATCAAAATTAAATAATAAATTTTATAATAACAATAGGAATGACATTAATTTTTAATATTTTTAACTA
>CASFSC010000105.1 GCA_949296995.1 uncultured Alistipes sp.
TTCGATTAATATTAAAATAATAAATGCCCTATTATTAGGGCATTTATTATTTGTATTTAAGATTAATGTTATTCTGATTTGGATACAGGTCTTTCAAATCCATCTGCAATAGCTTTTTCTGTCATCGCTTTAGTACGAGCTTCTATGTCGGGATGGGTTGAGAAAAGTTGTTGTATCATACTGTTTTTATTGCTTCCAGCCTCGTCTTGTAATTTCTTGAGTTTTTCAAATGAAAGAGCCATAGCCCAAGGATTTATACCATGTTCTTTCAAAAAGTTATATCCATATTCATCGGCTTCGTATTCCTGTTTTTGTGAATATCTGGCTCCCATGAGAGATTCACCTAAATTGCCCAATTGAGAGTCTGAAAGTGATGCAACTTTGCCTCCGGCAGAGCTTATGCCATCACGTACAGCCGATGTCAACAGAGAATTACGGAAAGCATCTTTTGTATCTTTGTTTTTTACGTGTCCTATTTCATGCCCTATAACCCCGAGTATCTCTTCATCAGACATGATATCCATCAATCCTGTAAAAACACGCACACTTCCATCGGCACATGCAAAAGCATTGACATCTTCGACTTTATAGGCTTTTATGTTTATTCCCTCTATGCCATTTATGTTTTTTGTTATCTCTGCAAGTCGTATGGCATAAGGGTCATCATCAGCGCATATGGTGTTGTTTTTATCACTCCAGTCGATATATTCTTTTACGTAAGCCTCTATTTGTGCATCTGTAAGTGTTACAGCCTGTAATGTTTTTGCGCCGGCACTGATTGCTTTGCTTAAATTGAATTGTGCTGAACATGGAATATTCAGCATAAATGCCACTATAAATCCTGCAAATAAATTTTTAACCATATACTGTAAATGTTGGATGTTCGTATTGCAAAAATACCATATTTATTGAAAAAACATGTTATATGGCGTAATTATGGGATTTATTATATCTCAGATTTATATTGGAATGATGAGTTTAGTTTCATAAATGATATTTAATAGTTTGTTTGGCATGAAAAATAAATTATATTTGTAAATAACCTAAACTTATTATCATGAGAAACCTTTTTTCAAAATTTGCAAATATTTTGTCTATATTGTCTATTATGGCAATTTTGACAAGTTGTGATAAAAATGATGAGCCTACCGGCGGTCCTTTTATAAAATTATCAGAAAATACTCTTCATTTCGAAGGTGAAAGTGAAGCTGTTACGATTACGATTAATTCCAATGTTAGATTTTCGGCGTCTGCTCAGTCGGAATGGATAGATTGTTCTCAAATTACTTTTGCGGCAGGTAATGGTATAGAATATAAAGTAGGTGTGCAACCTTATTACGGAACTAACGGAACTAATGAAAGGAAATCTACAATAACTTTTACAGCAGTAGATAAATCGGTTGAGACTAAATTGACTGTAACACAAAGTCCCAAGGAACTTAGAACAAATACGATATTTTCCCTGTTTAAATTTGAAAAGGACAATAATTCTGCTTTGGAACAGGATGTCGTAATGGAAATAGGAACGGATAAGGTTACAGGTCGCGTTCCATATTATACGAATACAAAGAATCTTGTAGCGACTTTCACGACAGATGCCTTTAAGGTGGATATTGACGGTGTTGAACAAAGTAGCGGTGTTACAGTGAATGATTTCAGTAAACCGGTAATTTATACATTGACTTCCGAAACAGGCGAGAAGTATACATATACAGTCAATCTTACCAATTTTACCGGACTTCCGGTTATGTTCATAACGACAGAAGGTAATGTCCCGATAGTATCTAAAGATTATTATGTTAATGGTCGAATCGTTATAGATGGAGCGGGTGTATATCCTGATTTTGAAAAAGAAGCCCAGTTAAAAGGTAGGGGTAATACTACATGGGGAATGCCTAAGAAACCTTATCGCATAAAATTTGATAAAAAGCAGGAATTGTTAGGCTGTCCCGCACATAAATCATGGGTTTTACTTGCCAATTATGCCGATTTATCGGCATTGCGCAATGAAACCGCATTTGATATTAGCCGAGCTACCGGATTAGACTGGACTCCTCGCACACGTTTTATCGAAGTTTTTCTCAACGGGGAATATAATGGGACTTATCAGTTTACCGAGATGATCAAGATAAATGAAAATAGGGTAGATGTTACCGATGACGGATTTATCATAGAAGCGGATGCGGATGATAAAATCAATTTCGATGATATTACTTTCCGTACATCCAGAAAACTATTTACCATAAAGGATCCTGATGTAGTCGAGGGAGATGAAAAATATGAGTTCATCAAGAATTATGTAACTGATGTTGAAAATCTTCTTTATAGTTCGTCATTTTTAGATTCTGAAAATGGATACAAAAAATATGTTGACATAGAAAGTTTTGCAGATTGGTATTTGGTTAATGAGATTGCGAAGAATGTGGATGCCCAATTCCATTCGAGTTGTTATATGAATTATAAACCGGGAGGAAAGCTTAAAATGGGTCCGGTGTGGGATTTCGACTTGGGCTTTGGCAATGTTGATTATGGCCCTGAAGATGATTATACCGGTTTCTGGGTTAAACAATCCATCTGGATATCACGTATGTTCGAAGATCCGGAATTTGTCAAAACGGTTCAAGGCCGTTATGCGGTATTGCGAACCAAAAAGGATGAGATAATCAATCGAATCGTAGACAATGCAAATTATTTACGTCTGTCTACTATTGAAAATAATAAAAGATGGCAGACGCTATTGAATTCTCCGGGTGAGAATAGTGATGACGAAACATGGTCCATCTATCTTAACGAAGTGGAATTTCTCAAAAATTGGTTAAATAACCGTTTCCAATGGCTCGATTCTGAAATTCAAAAATTGTGATATTAACTTTGCAGTTGTGCTGCTATTGCAGCCGTAAATGAATCTGCAATTTGTTGGTAACCTTGTTTGTTAGGATGTAGTTCGTCGGAATGCATTTCGACAGTTTTGGTATATCTTGCGGCAGTATTTACTGAAGATAGCGGGTAGCCCCAGTAACGGTCGATGCATAATCCGGCATTACATACACTTACATACGGGAATTGAGACTGCATGTCGAAAGTGTCGATCAATAGTTTGTGCATGCGGTGTACGTTCAACCTGTAACTCGTATGGTTTGCAGATGCAATGGTCGATGCAGGCGGTTTAGGAAGAGATATCAATACTCGTCCGACAGTATTGTATGTGTGGAATGCTTGAACAAGTTTTTTTAAGTCTTCGATTTTGACTTTTAATTCGACGTTTGTCTTGAATCCTCCTGTGAAATCATTGATACACATATCGATGATATACAAGTCTATTTTATTGGATGAATCGAGACCTAACGATGTGGCGTATGAACCAAAATCGAGTGCATCGTTGAAAATGAAAGGGGAATAATTTTCAATGATTTCTGTGGAGGTTACGTTTATGCGGTATGGTGCGACGTTTGTTTTCAATGTACCGGTCCAGCCAGCTTCGATAGTTTGAGATCCTTTTTTGAGTATCTCGGCAATAAGATAACCGCTACCGTCACCATTAAGGGATATGTGCATTGACCGTAATTTCCCAGAGTTATCGTTAAATGTCATTTCCCAGTTCGGATAATTGCCTATTGCCCCTTCGGCACCGTCAAAAGTGAATTTTATTGCTTGAGAACCGTTTGCATAGAAACTTATGTTTTTACCGGTCATGGCTTCATGCTGTATCAAGGAGTTCGAAGATAGTTTTTTCGAGCCGATGAAAAGCGGAACATATCCGCCGAAAGATTGTAAGTTTTCCAAAATGGTTATGGGAACGTCATTGGTATCGTCAATACAGTCGTCTCCGGTCAATAGAATCCGTTTTTGCGAAGAGGGATTTGCTGCAGCCGATACGGCTATATTGGTAGTAGCTTCCTGTATTTTGGTGCCGTCGTTATTGTATATTGTTATAGTCATCGGATGATTTCCTATATCCGATGCTTCGGGAGTATATTGCCAACTTCTCGGTTTTATTACACCTTTATCACAAGTAACCTCTACCAGTACGGACGGTTGTTTATCTCCGGTTTCGGGAAGCAGAACGATTGAATCGAAATATATGTTAGTCTCTTTTCCCACTATGGCCAATATTCTTGATGGCAGGATTAATTGAGGCGTAGAGTTCGAAAAAGAGTTTATTCTTGTTTCCAGAGCCTCATATTTGTCATACGCAATGTTATGTGAATATATTTTCAATGGGACCTGGCATGATGCCATGCTGTCATTATGTGTAGACATTTCCCACGCTTCGCCAGGAGCTGCTTTGTATATGAATGTGTTGTATCCCTCCGGCATGGCACTCCATAAAAACCATTCACGGAATTTTATAACCCTTTTGTTTTCAGCATTGAATATATAACATACCAAATATTTCCCTGATTGGACCAATGTATTTTGCTCTAAAGTGATTTTGATATCATCCGTTGCTTTAATATAATCATCTTCAGCTAACATCTTGTCCAGCAACACCGTTCCGAAACTTACGTCGGGATCTATTACCGAGAGATCGTCCTGTACGCGAACTATGACCCGAGCGTTGTTCGATGTACTGTATTTCAGTTTCGCAATGATTTGATAGACATATCCATCGGATGTGAATTGGTGATATTGTGCATGTCCTACTGCCGGCATGTCTTCGTTTCCCACATATTTATCTTCCTCATCCTCGAAAGTGACATTGTCCGGAAAATATCCCATTGAAATGCTCTCTTTTATCTGTTCTATTTCCGCCTCACGGCTATCCAACCTTTGGTTTGTTTCAGCCATAAGCGTGTCTATGTCTGAGGGTGTGGCATAATTTACGAATTCATCAGTTATATCTTCGAGGCATTTGCCTACTCGTTCTGCCGTATTATGTCCGCGTTCTTTTTCAATGCGTATCTGGATAGCTTGTGCTTTTATATTCTCTAAACTCATGTTTTTATGTTTTATGGTAATGTTTTTTAATTTTTAAATGTAATATCGAATGTCTGGTCGAAAACCGATCGGTTAGAATATATCTTGCCTATGTTCCAGGTTAATGATATACCTTGGTTTTTTATACTCCATTTTATTATCATAACATTTCATTTTTTTTAAACGATTTCTATTGTGTCTATTACTTCGATGTCGATATTTTCATCTTCGAGAGATTCGAATGTAAATTTGAATTTAAGTATGCCTGCTGCAAAACGTCTGGTCGTTTCTCGTGGAATCATGATGGTGAATTTGTTGTCCGCTTCTTTCATTATGGGAATATCTTCGCCAATAGGATTTGTCGATGCTTTAGCACAATAAGTATACGATGTGTATATGCGTGCAGATATATCATAACTGTTCAAGTCAATAGGTTGCTCTATGTCATCGACAAGTTTAGTGGGATAGAATTCCAAGGCGATATCTTCGCCTCTGTAAAATTGTTCTGTTTTCATTATTGTTGTTTAATAGGTTTGAAAATTTGTACGCAATTTAATATGTCGTAAATCTGATTTTTTATACAGAATTTGATAATTGTTATTGTCTGGAGATATCTTAATAGGTATAATTGATTATATTTACTCTTCAAACATGCTAACCTAAGAATAAACTGTTATGAGGAAAAAAATTATTACAGCGTTGTTGTTATCTTCCGTCGTTGTAAGTTCTATTGCTAAAGATGATTCAGAAATTTTGGTCCCCCGGGTTCGATTCGAAGGAGACCAATTTGCTCAAATGGCTACGGCTATTTTTGCTGAGACGTTACAGGATATGCGTAATAAGGTTGAAGATGGTTCGTCGGAAAAGTATCCGTTAGGATTTTTCCATACATCGACTGAACCGGAAGGTGTCCCACAATATTATAATGATATGTGGTCGAGAGATTGCGGTCGTGGAGTGATCGAGTTGGCTCGTTTAGGATTTACCGAAGATGCAAAAAATATTTCACGTTATTTTCTGAAACATTTGAATTATGGCAACCATTGGGGAAGGGAAATACATGTTAAAAACAATCCTGTAATGGGACATGAACTCGATGGAAATGCTTGGGTATTGTCAGCAATTTATTGGACGTGGCTTACAAATGGAAAGGATAAAGCATTGGGTCAGGAGTTTTCTGCAGGGGTAGCTCCTGTTGTAGGTTGGGTTGATTCGCTGATAAATGTGTCTCCTTATGGGGGATTGCTGCCTTCCATATCTGAGTTGTCGGGCAATCCGAGTACCGATTATTCGGTTTACAGTATATTCGGTAATTACGGAATGTATGTGGCATTGCAGAATATAGCTGAAATGGCAGCAGATTCTGGAAATTCAAAGTTGGCATCCGAAGCAGGAGAATGTGCGGATAAGTTGAAAAAATCGTTGGAATTATTGATTTCTGACGGCAAGAAGAGTTATGCTCCGGAAGGTTGTTGGTTCAACGGTATAGATGGACGTAACGGACGTGCTTACGATATGTCAGAATGGGATGGTACTGCTTGGCCTACATGGCACTGGACACGTCAGTTGCCATATGTTCAGGATTTCGACAGAAAAGATAGTTACATATCCGGTCCGTTCACGGGTGTTCATAAGGCCAGTTATGCACTTCTTAAAGAATGGATGGGCAAAGGAGAATATTTTCGCAAGTATGGTTTTGTCAGCAATAGCGGCTGGAGTGGCATGGGCGGGCGTCATGACGAAACGATGTGCGGTTACGGCCAGGGCTTTTTTACGCAGGCTGCTTTGATGGCCGATGATATAAATGTTTATACTAAGGCTTTGGAGGGAGTTGCCCGTTTGGGTTATGACGGCGGAGTCATAGAACATTTATCATACGAGAAGAATCCTTTTGTGATGCATGAATGTTTTAATTTCGATAATTATGAAAAAAGCCTGGATCATACTTTCGGAGTAAATAAACTCGGTCGTCGCGAAATCATGGAGAATCCGGGAGATGAAGGCAATCTCGTTCAGGAAGCAGAAATTATCAAGGCGTTTTCACTTGTCGTAGGGGCAACATGCAAAAATGATACTTTGGTTATCATGCCACGTTTGCCATGGTTATGGGAGTCGGTAGAGTGTAGAGATTGGCCTGTGGTTGACGGTAACGGCAAGATTCATCGCATTAATTTTACATATAAGCATGACAGATGGCTCCGCCGTTGTACTTTGGAAATAAGCGGGGCAGAAGAATTTGGCGCGATAGATGTGCGTTTCGGACCTTTCCCGCGTATGATTAAAAATCCGAAAAATTTTGTGATTGAAAATAGTGATAACGGTAGTTGGATATGGTATCGCGGTTTAAAAAGCAATACTAAGAAGGTCGTGGTTGATTTATAGATTCATTTTATTTTAATAAATTGTTGCGATGCTGATTTAAAATGTAAAGACAAAATAAATATTGGTGCGTTTATGTTAAAAAATTCCCTTGTTTGGGGCTTGTATTGCAAATCAATATAAGTCCGGCACAAGGGAATTTTTATTTTCGATGATTATTCTGTAAACTCCGTGTCTTCTATTTTTAATAGGCTCTTAGGTTTGTGAATGTACGATCTATCCCATGATCCATCTCGCTTTTTGTCCTAATATTTTGTACATGCCCCATGTGAATCCCCATGAAAGTATAAATATGAAAATTGCCATTATGGGAACTTGTAAAGGTATCGGAAGATTTAACATGCCTATCAATAAAAATGCGGGTCCGACGAAAAAATAGTGTACAATGTATATTCCGAACCCATATTTTGTTATACTTGCTAAAATAGATGTTGCAGTTTGATTTTTGATCTTTACTTTTTGAAGTGTCAAAAATATGGCTATTGTCATCAGTAGAACATTGGGACTGCAAAATGTAAAGAACAGTTCCATGTCTGATTCGGAAGAAGCGGGATTGGAAACAGCAGCCTTGAAACCATAATAAGTTATTATATAACCAACAATAAATATTACAGAACATATTGCCAATGTTTTTTGTATGTTCCAATTGTTCCCCTGTTTCAAATAGTGTCCCAATAGTAAATATCCGTTAAATCCGGCGAAATAATATAGTGTTCCGAATTGATTCCATGTTGCTTCTCCATGTAAGTAATTGCTTATATAAGCGTGCATATATGGCAGGAATAGAGATATGCACCATATTCCAAGAAATATTCTTTCAGTTTTTCTATCGGCTTTTTCTATCCAAGCAGAGAAAAAAGGCATATACAGGTATAGTCCTATTAGTAAATATATATACCACATATGATTTTCCTTGAAACTAAAATTGAATGGTATCATAGCTATATCTTTCAATGAATCTGATAGGGCTTGAGATTCATTTCCTTGTACATAGCAAAAGAAGGTTCCTATTATTTCCTTAGGTAATCCCATTACTCCTGTTATCCAAGGGAAAATATTGTATAAAACCGACCATATTATAAATGGAAATAATACTCTGTATATTCTTTTTTTATAGAATGCTCCTATTGATGTTGTTTTTACAGGTAATAAAAGTAGTCCCGTCATCATTGCAAAAAGCGGAACAGATGGTCTTAGAATAGATCCATATATTGCAGCCCAATGCGTATATTCAGGCATTTTGCCATAAATAGGCGATATGTAGAATGGGTCGATACAATGTACGCTGATGACCATAATCATGGCCACAGTACGTATAACATCGAGCCAGACCAGGCGCGGTTGTTCTTTCGATAGATCCATAAAATTATGTTGCGTTTTGTTGTTGATAAAATTTAAAAATAGTAAAAAATGAATAAATTAAGTAATGTACTGAAGTTATAAAAACAATAGGTTCATATCTTTTACAATTAATTTCTACATTTGTGCAATCAATATTATATGTTTATGAAAAATGGTTATGTCAGGACGTTGACTTTATTGATTGTTGTTATGACGTCGGTGGTGTTTAAAGTCAATGCACAAATCTATGGTAAATTGAATGGATTATATGCTCTGGCAGGGGTTATAAATCCTGCAGTGGAATTTAAACTTTCTCCTAAATCTACGTTTCAGACGGAATTTACATATTCTCCATGGAATGCAATCAGATGGGACGGTGTGGATCGTCCGATGAAATTTATAATATTCATTAATGAATACCGACGTTATTTTAAGGAACATAATAAAGGATGGTATTTAGGAGGTAATGTCGGTATGATGGCATTTAATATGACCAAACCTATTTTTATGAATGGAAAATTTACATTTAAACATACTTCAGCCAAAGGTTATGGATTTATGCTTGGCATAAGCGGCGGTTACGAATGGATTTTTAAAGATAAATGGATGTTGGATGTGTTTTTCGGTTTTGCATGGATGAACAGCCATTATAATCCATATGCATTGGTGGATGGAGTTGTAGAAGGAGGTCATATTTACAATAAAGGGGAGGTTATATTGACTCCAGGAAATGGAGAATGGGGAGATCGCCCGGTCGATCCTTTTAACGGTTCGGGAGAATGGTTGCCCAATAAATTAGGAGTTTCATTTGGAGTGCTTCTTTTTGACCCACAAAAACACCGTTTGTCCAAAAATAATAGGGATAATTGATGAAAAAGCTTTTATTTGTATTTGGGACTCGTCCTGAAGCTATCAAAATGGCTCCTTTGGTCAAAACATTTGATCGTTCTCAAGCTTTCAATATAAAGGTGTGTGTTACTGCCCAACATAGACAGATGTTGGATCAGGTTCTTGAGTTTTTCGATATAACTCCTGATTATGATCTTGATATCATGTCTCCAAATCAGACTTTGTATTCGATAATGTCCAATGTTTTGCTGGGTATGAAATCTGTGTTTGAAGATTTTAATCCTGAGTGGGTATTTGTACATGGAGATACATCTACGTCGACGGCAGCAGCATTGGCATCATACTATAATGGAAGTAAAGTTGCTCATATAGAGGCAGGATTAAGAACCTACGATAAACATTCACCTTTCCCTGAAGAAATTAACAGGCAGATAACAGCTCGTATAGCAGATCTTCATTTTGCACCGACCGAACAAGCCGCTAAAAATCTTATATCGGAACATATCTCTCCGCAAAATATTTTTGTTACGGGCAATACTGTTATAGATGCGTTATATGAAAGTGTGTTAAAATTGAATAGCGGTTATACCAATTCAGAAATTGAAATGTTGAATAAAACTATTATGCCCGGGAAAGAAATCTTGCTTGTTACCGGACACAGGAGAGAAAATTTCGGACATGGTTTTATTGATATATGTCATGCTCTGAAAGATATTGTTGAGAAGGATGATAATATTCAGATTATATATCCGGTACATATGAATCCTAATGTACGCAAACCTGTGATGAGTATATTAGAAGGGATTCCTGGAATATCATTGATTGATCCACTGTCGTATCCTTCTTTCGTATGGCTTATGAATCGCTCCAAGGTTATATTGACCGATAGCGGAGGAGTGCAGGAAGAGGCTCCAGGACTCGGGAAACCGGTATTGGTAATGCGAAATACGACAGAACGTCCGGAAGCTGTTAATGCCGGAACAGTTATTCTTGTCGGTACTGATCGAAACCGTATTGTCGGCGAGTCGTTAAAGTTGTTTAGGGATGCATCTTTTTATGATGAGATGAGTGCTCGACATAATCCTTATGGTGACGGTAAAGCATGTAAACGTATTTTAGATTATTTTCTTACCGTGTAATTTAATGAACATACGTTAATTAGGAATTTGTTAATATATTTGTATTTCATATCAAACTAATATTTTTATGTATTTCAAAAAACTTCTGACATCTTTCTTGTTGAGTTCTTTTATATTATTGCCGGGAACAATTTTTGCTCAGGTCAATTCTGCCATGATTCAGAAAGCACGTTCCATGGGTATTTCTCAATCGCAGATAGATGCGGCTATGTCGCAAAGCGGAGAAGGAGTGTCCGGAGGCAATTCTACCCGACCTAAAGTTTCCTATAGTAATATAGGTGTAAACAGCAGCAGCGGCCGGGATACTTCATCACGTGTTAATTTGACGATGGAGGATTTGGAACAGATTAATCCTGTGTCTCTTGAAAAAGTTATATCTGATAAGATAGATAATGAATATCGATCCGTACATCCTGATCGGAGTGACACCCAATCTTATGTTTCAGATGTAGAAGAATATGAAATAGTTATAAAAAACGGTCAATATATTAAACGACCTTTACCCGTAATTTTCGGAAGAGAAATATTTTCCAACAGGAATTTGACGTTTGAACCGAGTTATACTTTAGCCACCCCTCCAGATTATGTTTTAGGCGCTGAGGATGAGGTCATAATTGAGGTTTGGGGAACTTCGGAGTTATATGCACAGGAAAAAATATCTCCGGATGGGACTATTTATATAGAAGGTGTTGGACCTATAAGTTTAGGTGGCTTGACTGTATCTGATGCACAAAAACGAGTAAAAGCAGCTATTGACAATACTATGGGTGGTGCAAATGTGAATCTTTCATTGGGTCGTATCAGAAGTATCAAGGTAAATATTGCGGGAGAGGTTTCTGTGCCAGGAACATATACTTTGCCTTCTTTGGCGACATTGTTCAATGCATTATATTCAGCCGGGGGAGTTAATCGTATAGGTTCATTGCGTAGTGTCAAGGTCTACCGTAACAATAAACAGATCGCCGATCTGGATGTATACGATTATCTGATAAACGGTATTTATGATACGAATATACGTCTGGAGGATAATGATATGATTATCGTATCGCCTTATGATAATTATGTTACCATCTATGGTCAGATTAAACGGGAGCGTACCTATGAGTTGAAAAAAGGTGAGACATTGGAAGATCTTATAAAATATGCAGGCGGATTTAAGGGTGATGCATATAGTGAAAATGTGACAGTGAAGCGTAAAACAGGGCGTCAGTATAAACTTTTTACAGCGGATAAATCTGAATATTCCGAGTTCGTTATGAATGATGGAGATAGCGTAGCTGTAGGAAGAGTTATAAATGAGTATTCCAATAAGTTGGTCATAGAGGGAGCTGTATGGCGTCCTGGAGAATATGAGTTGTCGGATGATGTTAATACGCTTTCTAAACTTATTGAAAAAGCGGAAGGTCTCAAAGGAAATGAATTTGCATCTCGAGGTCGTATTATTCGTCGTAAGAGTGATTATACTCAAGAACTTATTCCGTTTAACGTGCGAGACGTTGCCCTGAAGACACAGGATATTGCATTGCAGGCGGAGGATTCGGTGTATATTCCAACAATTTTAGAGTTAAGAGAAGATTATACTGTACAGGTCAGAGGAGAGGTTAATAAAGAGGATACCTTACCATATCGTAGTGGAATGACCGTTGAAGATGTAATTATAATGAGCGGAGGGTTAAAAGAATCGGCTTCGTTAGCCAAAATAGAGGTTGCCCGTCGCGTGTCTGATCCCAATGCGACGAGTTATACTCCTAAAACGGCAGAAATATTTACATTTGATATAAGTAAGGATCTTCAGATAGCTCCGGAGGATAAACGTTTTGTTTTATATCCTTTCGATGAGGTTTATGTTCGTCGTTCTCCGGGCTATAGTGAACAGCAAAGGGTGACTGTTTCCGGTGAAGTTTTGTTTGGAGGTACTTATGTTCTTGCTACTGCAGGTGAGCGAATTTCCGATGTTATAGCTAAAACAGGAGGTATTACTCCTGAAGCCTATATTCAAGGGGCGAGTGTAAGAAGACGAATGTCTGATGATGAAAGAATTAAGATGGAGGCAATAATGAGTGTCATGCAACGTAATGCAGGCAAAGATTCTATTGATATGTCATCTGTTACTTTCCCCGAATATTATCCTGTAGGAGTTGATATTGCAAATGCATTGGAAAATCCTGGATGTATAGATGATATCATATTACAGGATGGCGATCAGATTTTAGTTCCAAAAAACACCAATACGGTTAAAATATCTGGATCAGTACTTTATTCCAATACTGTGACATATAATTCAGATCGATTGAAAGATTATATTTCCCAGGCAGGAGGATATAATACCATGGCTCGTAAACGTCCTTTCATTATTTATATGAACGGGAAAGTGGCTTCAACCAAAAGAGTTCTTTTCTGGAAACGTTATCCTAATGTAGAACCTGGATGTGAAATAGTTGTTCCGATGAAGCCACCGAGAGATGGATCCGGTTTGGCCACGACAATGGGTATTTTGTCATCTACAACATCAATGGCAGCATTGATAGCAACAATGATTACTAATTTGAAATAATATAATGACCGTTTTATTTATGGGTCTCGGTTATATCGGTTTGCCTACGGCAGCCGTTATAGCGGGTCAGGGGATAGAGGTAAAGGGAGTAGATATAAACAGTACTATAGTTAATACTGTCAATCGCGGAGAAATACATATTGTCGAGCCTAAATTGGGAGGACTTGTACGAGATGTCGTTGCTGCGGGTCGTTTGAAAGCTTTGTTGGAGCCTTCGGAGAGCAATGTTTATATTATCACAGTACCTACACCTTTTAAAGAAGGACATAAACCGGACGTATCGTATGTGGAAAATGCTACACGTACACTTATTCCTATTTTAAAAAAAGGAGATCTTTTTATTATTGAATCTACTTCTCCTGTCGGTACAACGGATAAGATGTCCGAATTGATTTTCAAGTTGAGGCCAGAGTTGAAGGATAAAATATATATAGCATATTGCCCGGAAAGAGTCTTACCAGGCAATATATTATATGAATTGATACATAATGACAGAGTCATAGGCGGTATTGATGAGGTATCGACAGAAATGGCTGTTAAATTTTATTCGAGGTTTGTTGTCGGGAAATTGCATAAGACTGATGCCAAGACCGCGGAGATGTGTAAGTTGACAGAGAATGCATCCCGAGATGTGCAAATAGCGTTTGCGAACGAATTATCCATGATATGCGACCGGGCCGGTATCAATGTATGGGAGTTGATTGAATTGGCCAATAAACATCCGCGAGTAAATATTTTGCAACCTGGCAGTGGAGTAGGAGGTCATTGTATAGCAGTTGATCCATACTTTATAACATCTGATTTTCCGGATGAATCGAAGTTGATAAGTCAAGCGCGAGAGATTAATAATCTGAAATCGCAATGGTGTGCCGATAAGATAATCAAGGCTATACATCGTTATAAAACGACGAATGATAAAATCCCGGTTGTGGCACTTATGGGATTGGCATTTAAACCTAATATCGATGATTTGCGTGAGAGTCCGGCAAAATATATAGCCGGCCGTGTTATGAATATGTCTGAAGCAGATTATTTGATAGTAGAACCTAATATATCAGAACATCAAATATATAAACTTACTTCTTATCGGGAAGCTTATGAAAAAGCAGATATAGTGGCGTTTTTAGTTGCCCATACTCAATTTAAAGATCTTCCGTATAACAGGAATAAAGTTATATTGGACTTTTGTGGGATATTTAAGAAATATATGTTAACAAAATAAACCTCACGATGAAAAAACTTTTTACTTTAGGGACTTTATGTCTGTTGCTTGCTTTTGTTACGTCGTGTAATAAAGATACTAAAAGTAAGTATATAGATTATGTAAATGTATTTATAGGAACCGGAGGGCATGGTCACACTTTTCCCGGTGCGACACTGCCACATGGTATGGTTCAACTCAGCCCAGACACTCGACTTCTTGGATGGGATGCATGTGGAGGCTACTATTATGACGATAGCTCCATTCATGGTTTTAGTCATACCCACCTTAGTGGAACTGGTATTGGTGATTATGGCGATATTCTTTTTATGCCAGTTGTCGGAAAAACCCCATTGATAGCAGGAACTGATGAAAATCCAGATGAAGGATATCGTTCGCGTTTTTCACATGAACAAGAACGCGCTTATCCCGGATATTATCAGGTAAAATTGTTGGATTATGATATAAATGCAGAGTTGACTTCTACCATGCGTGCCGGAATGCACCGTTATACATATCCACAGTCAGGAGAAGCCAACTTGATTATAGACATGGATCCGACGATACATGGACATCGTCATCCTGTAACAGAAATTACAGTGGTTAACGATAC
>CASFSC010000106.1 GCA_949296995.1 uncultured Alistipes sp.
TTTTTTATTTTCAGGATCATCCATCAAAACCACCCCGTCCGCATTACGGAATGCCTTATGAATATTATCCATCGAAAGAGGTTCTTCTGTTTCAAGCCATACCGATTCCGAATGAGCACGCATAACCGGCACACGTACACAAGTAGCACTTACTTTTATATCCGAATGCATAATTTTACGAGTTTCATTATACATTTTCATCTCCTCTTTGGTGTATCCGTTATCGGTAAATACATCTACCTGAGGAATCACGTTATAAGCCAACTGGAAAGCAAATTTAGAAACGGTAGGTTCCTCTCCGTTTACCAACTGTCTGTGCTGTTCCTGCAATTCAGCCATAGCTGCTGCACCGGCCCCGCTTGCAGATTGATATGTAGATACATGTACACGACGGATGTGTGACAAATCTTCGATGGCCTTCAAAGCAACGACCATCTGAATAGTTGTACAATTAGGGTTTGCAATAATACCACGAGGAGGATTAATAGCATCTTTAGGATTTACTTCAGGCACTACCAAAGGTACATCTTCATCCATGCGGAATGCACTGGAGTTATCTATCATAAGCGTACCATATTTTGTAATTGTATCGGCAAATTCCTTGGATGTTCCTGCCCCCGCAGATACAAATGCTATATCAATATCTTTGAAATCATCGTTATGTGCAAGCAACTTTACAGTAAGCTCTTTGCCTCTGAATTTATATTTTCTTCCGGCACTTCGTTCCGATCCGAATAATACAAGTTCATCGAGGGGAAATTCCCTCTCATCCAAAATACGAAGAAATTCCTGGCCGACAGCACCGCTGACACCGACAATTGCAACTTTCATTTCACTAAATATTTATATGATTATGGCGCAAAAGTAATACATGTATTTTTATAAAAACAATACACCGATTAAATTTTGCAGTTTTAATTGAAAAATTCATCATCCTCGTACAATTCTGGAGGCATTGCTGCATCAGAATCATCACAATCATACGTAACAGCTCCTACCGGCATCGGGAACACATCACTTTTACTTATTCCCAATTTTTTATCGGCATACACTCTTTTCATGAATTCACCGAAAATAGGTAATGCCAAAGCAGCACCTTCACCCCCACTGCGCAGATAGATACTGTTTTCTTCACCCCCTACCCATGCACCTGCCACAAGTTTCGGAGTAACACCCATGAACCATGCATCGACATTATTCTGTGAGGTACCGGTCTTACCGCCCACTTCTCCAGTCATATCGTATGCCCAACGCAATCTTCCGGCCGTACCAGCCAAAACGACATTTTTAAGCATTCCGAGCATTGTATATGCAGTCTGTTCACTTATTGCTTCATGAGCTTTGGATGAAAATACGGCAAGCGTATTATCATGACGATCGGCAATACGGGTAACGAATATAGGTTCGGTATATACTCCTCTGTTTGCAAAAGTGCTGTAAGCACCCACCATCTCGTAGAGAGAAAAATCGGGAGTTCCGAGACACAGTGCATAGACAGGATCTATATAACTTTTGATACCCATTTTATGTATATACTCAGCTACGGCTTCAGGATTTTTACCCTGTTTCATAATCCATGCAGAATAGTTATTTCTACTGTTTGCAAGTCCCCAACGGAGCTGTTTCATTTTACCGTCATATGTACCCTCTTTCATTGTGGCTTCACGTGGCTGCCAAGCGTCACCACCAAAAGTTTCTATCGAAACGGGAAGATTAGGAACCAATGTGCAGGGAGTAAGCCCCAGTTGATCTATTGCAAACGTATATATAAAAGGTTTTATCGTGGAACCAACCTGTCGTTTACCCTGTTTCACCATATCGTATTTGAAATAACGGTAATTGGGACCTCCGACATAGGCTTTAATATATCCGTTCTGTGGATCCATCGCCATAAACGATGCCCTCATATACTTCTTGTAATACAATATGGAATCGTATGGGGTCATAACCGTATCTCTATCTCCTTTATATGAAAATACCCTCATCTCAGTCGGAGTCTTGAAGATTTTCATTATCTCTTCTTCCGAAGCTCCGCTTCTTTTGAGATTACGGTAACGGTCGGTCTGTTTCATCGACCTCAACATGCTTTGCTCGACCTCTTCCTTACTCAAATTATTAAAAATACGTTTGGTATTTTTAATCTGATTGTCCATTCTTATCTGTATGGAATTGGCAAGCCTGTCGACCACTGCCTCCTCGGCATATTGTTGCATGGAAGAGTTGATCGTAGTATATATTTTCAAACCGTCACGATAAAGATCGTAAGGAGAGCCGTCAGCCTTGGTGTTTTTTATACACCATCCATACAAAGGATTATTATCCCATTCATCCAAAAGCTGTTCATAATCCCATTCGCTCATATAACCGCGACTCGTCGGACGTTTCATCGTCATCACCTGGCGCAACATTTCACGGAAATATGTTCCGGTACCCTCATTATGTGAAATAGGCTTGTAATCCAGCTCTATCGGAAGAGCCATTATCGAATCTCTTTCGGCACGAGTCAGATATCCGCCATCCTGCATCCTGCTGATAACAGTATTACGACGTTGTAATGCATACTTGGGATTTCTGACAGGACTATATCTGGTAGGTTTATTGACAACCCCCACAAGCATAGCAGCCTCCTGGACATTGACTTCATCAGGCGTTTTGTTAAAGAACGTACGAGCGGCTGATTTTATGCCCCATGCATTGCTACCGTATTCTACCGTATTGAGATACATGGCAATAATCTCCTCTTTGGTATAATTATGTTCGAGCATTACCGCCGTGATCCACTCTTTCAATTTTGATATTACCAGTTTGGAACCTCTGGATATAGGATTATTATAGACCACCGTATCACGTGGATATAGGTTTTTGGCCAGCTGTTGCGTTATTGTACTGCCCCCGCCTTCACCTCTTCTGCCCAGAGCCAATGTTTTAACTCCCACACGGGCCAACGATATAAAATCTATTCCGGAATGGGTATAAAAACGGGAATCCTCGGTCGATACGAGTGCTGCTACCAGATTGGGAGAGAGTTCCGAATAATCCACATAAGAACGGTTTTGTATATAAAAACTGCCTATCATGACTCCATCTTCGGAATATATTTCGGTTGCAAGATTGCTTTTGGGATTTTCCAATTCCTCGAAAGTAGGCAATTTTCCGAATACACCTATTCCTATTAACAGTAGTAAAAACAAAATAACAGCGAACGGAGCTGAAATAATTATCCAGAACCATTTTACAGCTTTGGGAGTTTTAAGTTTATCGACAAATTTCCCTGACATATATTTATTATCTATACCTGTTTGAATATTATTCTTTTCACATTCTGCACCGCAAAGTTATAATTTTTAATTTACAATTTCACAATGCACTACACCCTCGAATTAACGGTGATATCAATAGCTTTATTTTATAAATACCCTTTATAAAGGCAATCCGACAGTGAACCCGGTAACGACACCTTTTCTGTCGCTGGGTTTATACAGATAAAATCCGAGAGTTGCCATATTTACCGGTATACGAAGTACATGCATATCCAAAAACAACTCTCCGCCATAAGAGGTTATATTTTGCATTTTTTTAATGGGTAAAGTACTCGATATGTAACGTTCCATGCGAGCAAAATCAAAATACGCATTAAATCGTACCCTTTTAAAATAAGCGATACTGTTTATTCCCCAATCAGGATACCATATCGGGAGTTGATAGTCTATCGAAGCGGCTGCATATTTTGTCACGGCAAATTCATACTCTGAACCTCTCGGAGTCAATTCTTTATATGTAAAATTATATTTATCCTTATCCTGGTACTGTACATTTCCTCGTAACATAATGCTGTTGTGCGGCAATATTCCAGGCAAATACACACGTCCATAAAGGGAAACCAGATTACCGAAATCCTTATCGAAAGGAGCATTCACCATCGCCATTTTTAAGGCATACCCCCATTTAGGCAATATATCACGTGTAGCCAGTCTCACATTATCGGTATATGTCAAAGCAGAAACCGTACGTTGATAACCTCTATCGAAAGTTTTGGTTTTACTTTCATACAATAATGCATTTGTATGCATTACAGAAATGGAAGGTACCAATGTACGGGTATGATAACCCGAGGATAGTGTCATCGGCAAAGAGGTCTTCAAGTCTATATGAAAATATTTTTTAATTTTCGAAGGTACAGGCATTTGCGGTTCTTTACCATATATAATCTGATTACCTCCACCATAACTGAAATTGAGATCGAATTTTGGAGCCCATCCATAATAACTCAACATTCCACGCAAATTATTTCCCTGATCGGTAGAAGCAAAAGAGAGATATCCGAACATATCGCTCAACAGATTTTGCGACATTATGGTCACACCTACATTAACATTTGCCTTATTTTCGGCGATTATCTGAAATGGATTGAATGCTAACGGCATCCAACTGTGAGTATTGAATAAGTTCAAACCTTTACGGAAACGGCGCACACGTTTACCTTCTGGTAATTCGGTAACAGTAGCTACCGTATCCATAGTAGCAACATTCCATTTGCGTCTGGGAGGGTTTACGACATTTTTCGGAATATATGAATATGATACTTTAGGTAATGAATCTTCAATTACGGTATTCTTGTCTATTTTAGCCAATTTATAACCATCTCGAGTATAAGTAGTCATATACCAATCAGCATTTTTATTTGGAGCAGAAGGAGATACGGAACCATAACGGGATGTGGTAAGCTGATATTCACGATCGGTTATCAAATCATAAATATGTATTTCATCTCTTCCGGAATATATGGAGTTAAAAGAGAGTTTTGCATTACCGGCTCTCAAGTTATTAATTGTAACCTTACTCGGTTCAGTAATTTTCTCAATACTGCCGTTATCGATATCCACATTTCCGATAAACATACCTGCATCACCCAATCCGATAAAAGCCAAAGTCCCGGTTACATCATCATAAGCCAATCCATGTACAGATATCGTATCTGGCATCATAATGGCTTCTCTTGTCTCACCGAATTCCAACGAATATCGGGCTGTTTTATAATCATATCCTACCGAGACGATTTCTCCGTCAGGTAAAGGTGTAACATAAAGGACATTTTGACGATCGCGTAACGTATTTTTTTCTCCGGTCAGTAGATTATAACTGCATGCACGTGAAAAAACACGCTGATCCCAGAATGTGCTATTTCGATATTCGGTCCAATATACTACCCCATCTCTCAACGAACCTGGTGTACTGATACTTCCCGTATAGGTCAACACTTTTTCTTCAGCAGTTTTCGTATTTACTTCTACCAAAGCATTAGGTTTGTCCATATCTTTTTTGAAAACAACGACTATGGAATCATTTACAACCATAGGAGCATCATAAACCGTATAACTTGTAGTTTTGGTAGGAATTATAGAGCTATTGTCTGTCTGTTCCGGTAGTGATTTCCAAAAACGGGTAAGATTATCTATTGTTGAATCAGCTATACGATTAACTTTCGTTTTATAATACTTATGAAGAGCCCATTTTGTAGTCAATATCGTAAATGGATATTTTGCACTGTAATCGAATACTTTTGCCCATACATCATCACCATATTTTTCCCGTGCCCAGGCCGTAAGCTGATATCCGAACTGATAATGGTCGGGAATTTGCGTACGGAAAGAGCCACAAAACCATTTATCCAAAGGATATTTTTTTTCGTTTTCAGTAAAATATGCCCTATATTCTATTGTAAATGAAGGCTGCAACGCCCTTCCGAAAGATGACATCTGAGTTTCGGTCATCACGGCATCTCCTTCCAACAACCACGTCGGAACAAGTGCAAGACTGGCCAATCCGGCCTGTTCTCCTATCACATATCCGACATATTTCATAAAACCGCGATATAGATTACCGTACTGCACGGCATGTCGGAACTCATGCACGGCCAACTGTTTCAACCACGGTTCAGCATATGTATTTATATTTGGAATTACTTCGAGTTCTATACGTCTCGGGGCACGCATAACCAAACCGTTAGCCCTGAAATTTTGGGTATGCAACAGCATTGGTATCCGCTTCAAAGGGCCATAATCCAATCCATAATTAATCGAAGGAGCCATTTCATTGATATAATGATACAATGAAGCTGCTCCTTTAGTATAATAATCGGGATATATTATACGTCCCCACGATGTAGATGTTTGATTCCAATGTATGCTGCTTGGCGATCTGCCGAGATCGTAATACTGGCCTGTGGCAAACTGGGGCAGCAATGCCATCGTAAGCCATATGATAAATAATAGGTACCGTAATGTTTTCAAGCTCCTGCTTTTTTAGCTTTATATCCTTCTTTAAGCAAAATATCTACTACACGGTCTCTGAAATCTCCCTGTATAATAATTTCGCCCTCTTTGGCTGTTCCGCCCACACCGCATTTACTCTTCAAAATACGTGCAAGTTCTTTCAAATCATCATCATTTCCTACAAATCCTTTCACTATTGTAACCTGTTTTCCAGCTCTCTGCTTACGGTCCAACCAAACTCTAAGGTTTTGCTTATCCGGAGACAATGTTTCAATCTCCTGTTCTTCGGAATGTTGATATTGAAAATCAGGATTGGTTGAATAAACCACATTGAGCCTGCTTTTCCAATCGTTGTTACTCATATTTTATACTATCCTTTCAAAATATTTTCTATTTATTTAAATGCATTGGCAAATTTAAATTGATAAAATACAATCATCACATGCAATATTTGTAAAATTACTGAACATATACAAACAAGTTACAGATAATTTAGTGAATAATTTGAGGTTACTCCTTTGTCTGATATAAATAAAATTCAAACTCCTATATTACATTGGAAATAATAATAAGCACTATTTTTATTAACCTCAAAACATTATTGGTTTCCTAACTTTTCCATCTCTTCTTCATTCAAGGCTCTGTCAAAGACAGCTATTCCTCCAATTAATCCTTTAAAGAAATTCCCCATTCCATTTTTCAAAAGAACTGCACCTATTGTAAAATCTGAACCATTGTCTCCTATTCCATCCGGGAAAAAATATGGGTTCTTACATTGTCTCAAACCTTCAGGATAACCTTCAAATCCTATTGTATGGTCTATCAGTTCAATTTCACGTTTGTCAAATTCACCGTTAAGATATGATCGAATATATGTACCATCATATGTAAATGCGACACAACACCATTTATTCACCGGAACCTTTTTAGCACTAGCCGAATAATCAATCGAGTAAGGGAATGGAAGAGTAGGTTTCCCAGTCCGTGAAATATGGCCGCAAACTTGATCTGCACCATTATAATAAGGAAGCGAAACAAACAATCCGTATTGACGTTTACCTCCATCTTGATATTCATTCCACATTCCACCAATAAAGCCAGTTTGTTCACCAGTCCATTTAACCCAAGCAACAACCGTTACAGCATTGGTTTTTACATTCAACTTTCCTGTTTCTTCATAAGGTATATATAGAAAATCCGAACCATTAAAAAAAACAGAATGTCCAGACAAAGGTCCTTCATCCACTATATGCGGAACTTCACCATGTGAATATTTCAAACGAAATTTACCATATTCACTCATGAGTGTTTTATCTTTTCCTTTCGAGAAATCCCAATATGCCACTAATCCAGGAACAGATTTTATTCTATCAGAGATACTTACGTTTGCAGATTGAGCTGACGCTACAGATATCACAACCGTAAAACAAATAAGCATAATCAATTTTTTCATGCTTGATATTGTCAAGTTATCTAACATACAACTATATAATTTAAATATAAAAAGATACCGATTTGTATAATTAAATTAATGCATGCATAGTTATACAAATCGGTATCTTTTTAATGCTTTCCCAAAAATATCATTCTTTTCAATCTTTAATAAAACTGGTTGAAAATTTTATCAGTTATATTCTGTCCTGCACTCACAAAATAGGCAAAACTAAACACCGATAAACATAGCTTACTTTTTTGAAGCAAATAGTCATGAATAACTAAAAACAGTTAGAATGGCAGATCATCAGCATCATCAATAGCTGTAGCCTCTATCTGACTGTTTGTCATCGGCTGTGACTGAGGTTGCACTACAGGTCTGGAGGTCAAGTCCATAGTTGACGGAGCATCGCTTTTACGACCCAACATCTTCATATCTCGGGCAACGATTTCAGTTGCATAACGTTTGTTTCCCGATGCATCGGTCCATTCTCTTGTTTGCAAACGACCTTCTATGTAAATCTGACTGCCTTTGCGAATATACTTGTCGGCAACATCTGCCAGACTACCCCACAGAGTAACGGTATGCCATTCGGTCTGTTCACGTGTTTCCTGTGTTTGGGAATTGAATATCCTCTCCGTTGTAGCGATACGCAAACGGGCAACTTTTCTGCCGCTTTCCAAACTTCTTATTTCAGGATCTATACCTACGTTTCCTATTAAAATTACTTTATTGACCATATGTTATTTCTTTAATATTCCGAACATATTACCATGTAATATCGACAAAAATACCGTCAGGGTCATTTTCAAACGTCAAAAGCTGGGTTTTGGAAGCTGGATTCCATCCTCCTTTTGCAACAGCAATTTCCGTACCCTTACTATCTTTTATCACAATGCTTTTAGGCTGTTTAGGCAAATAAACACGCGATACGTTAGTAGTCTCTATCGGACTCTTTACCATAAATGAATATTTATTCTTGCCATATTGTTCCTGTTCCACACGTGAAGCGCCACAAAGAACCTGTGGAGTATTCTTATCCTCTATTTTATTCAAATCATAAAGGTAAGACTGCTCACCCGGTTTTACGGTTTTATGATACAAAACGGGAAGTTCCGGATCAAAAAGATCTATATAAAGCCCTTTCAGTTCGAGAGGTCTGTCGCTCACGCTTTCATCCATCACAGCGGAAATAAGGAATGGTCCTCTTTCCAACTGCAAAAAGTTCTGTTCTATAATCTTTCCTGCTTTGGCACTCTTTTCATAAGCATTTTTTATCACTCCGAAATAATGAGTATCATTACCTTGAGTCATCACATATTCTTTAGGATCTTTACGCAATACATAAACGGTTCCTTTTCCATATTTATATGTACCATCTTCTGGATCAAGCTGCATACCCATCATTTCGAAAAGATGTTCCGAAGGAGCTTTATAAATTTTACCTTTTGTATTCCACCACTCCATCACAGATTGATAAGGATCCTTATCCGCTCCCGAATATACAAGCACTCCACCGTTTTTGACCCATTCGGCAATATGTTTATGATACTCTGGATCCAACGGTTTCATATTTGAATATGTCATTGCCAAAACTTTCAGATCTTTCCATGTTTCGGGATACCCGACATTTTCTATATGTACTATATCGGCAGGAATTCCTCTTTTTATTAAAGGCATCACCAGACCGTAAAAATTGGAAATAGCAGGATCTTCATAACCGTCATGATTCGGGAAACCCTGGAACATCAACGAATTGGACATCAACACTCCGATACCGTGCGTTCCGCTGACCTTATTTTCGCTTACTGGCATCTGGTTAAGCGAATTTACCATAACCTGCATCTGAGTGGAGTATTCACGTGATATTTTTTCCTTTTTATCGGTTCCCGGAATAGCATATAGTCCCGTATAAATACGATCGGGCCATGGCATAACTTCGAAATCGGCAACCTGCGGGAATAACACTTTGGCTGTGAAGGTAGCTTGATAATTTACTTTATAATCGTTCCAATCGCGCGGAGCATCTTCTATCGGATCAGTCAGGAAGAATACTTTGCGACCTGTGGGAGCTGTCATGGAACGCATGCAGTTATATTCGAGATAAGCATTCTCAAATACACGTGACTTCAATATCCCATTATAATAGTTAGGTTGACGGGAAGTTCCTGTCCATACCTGAGCTATATATCCGTCAACACATGGCATTGAGGCAAGACTCGCTTCAGGACTTACAATATTCCATGCCGTATAATTTACAAGTGAATGTGTCGGAACATAACAGCGAACATTCATACCTTTACTTTTACCATACTCTTTTGCAAAAGTAAATACCTCCTCAAGAGCTTTGTAATACATATGGTATTTAAGCTTGTTGGAAAGATATGTATTTTCGGGAGATTCATGCTGAGGTCTCCAGGGAAATCCGTAATACTCAGCCCATGCTTCCTTGAAAGCCTTACTGTAACCGGCACGCATAAAAAACTCAGGTTCTTCCAAAAATATGGCATCTACACCTGCATCGATCACACGTTTAATGTGTTCCTGTTTCATGTACTCTATAAAATCGCGTGTAGGAACAATATATGGAACGCCAGGATGGTGCCACAATGTATCGCCATTTTGTTGTACCTGACCTTCCGATGAATGATCCTTTCCATCCCATGAACCGTCAAAATAATCGTTATAACCACCCCATGCTATACCTGTCATAAAATGGGTCACATAACCTCGATCTCTCCAAGACTGCAATCTTTGTTCAAAAGTCATATCAGGCCTGTCCTGGGCCCCATATACGATAGCAACGTCCGCACGCACATCAGTCTGAGGTCTCCAAGCGCCACTTGTCTGAAATGCAGTTTTTTCTTTTGTACGATCCACCGTTTTTTGTTGTGCCTCAATACACGATACGCAACATATCAACGTCAAACCTAATAGCGATAATTTTTTCATTTCAATAATTTGGGTAATATTTAACTTTTAAATCAATTCCAACAAACCAGTAAACAGTTTAGTCATTTTCAATTCGGCTTTACTTCCTTCGGCCTGCACCTCCTCATGAGTCGATTTCATTCCACTCAGCCCCATATTCGTAATGATAGAAACGGCAAATACGGGGATTCTCATATGACAGGCTGCAATTACTTCGGGAGTTGTCGACATACCGACAGCATCAGCTCCGATGACACGATAAAATCCATATTCTTTCTTTGTCTCATACGTTGGTCCAGTAAGCCCGAGATAACAACCGTATTGAATTTTTATATTTTCTTTCAAAGCTACTTTTCCAGCTTTTTCAATCAATTGCCGGCTGTAAGGTTCACTCATGTCCGGAAATCTCACACCCAATTCTGCTTCATTAGGACCTATAAGGGGATTAGGAATCATATTGATATGATCTGTAATTATCATTACATCCCCAATATGAAAAGCAGGATTCACTCCTCCGCTGGCATTCGAGACGAACAAAAATTCTATACCGAGAAATTTCATGACTCTTACCGGGAAGACAACCTGTTGAGGTGTATATCCTTCATAATAATGGAAACGTCCCTGCATTGCGACAACTTTTTTACCGCCGAGCATTCCGAAAATCAAACGACCTTTATGCCCTTCAACAGTCGATACAGGAAATCCAGGAATATCTTTATAATCGAGAGTATATTTGATATCCATATTATCAACAAGTCCTCCGAGGCCTGTACCGAGTATTATTCCAACTTGCGGGACAAAATTCACTTTGCTACGGATGAAGGAGGCTGTACTTTTGATTTGTTCTAACATATAAATTAACCTGACTTAAAAAATTATCTTCTGTATCTCCCAAGAATGAAACCGTTATAGGCATATAATATAGTCTTTTTTGCACTTCGAGAGGTATTTTTTTACCGTTAGTAAGTTTAACGGCATCTTTTTCCGTTATAACTATAAAAGTAGACTCAGGTGCATTTTTCAACATATCCTCGAGTTTAGCCATATCACGCATACGATATGTATGATGATCTTCGAATATAAGTTTATTTACTATCTTATATTTTTTCCCGACAGAATTGATAAATGATGCAGGATTTGCCAAACCAGTCATTACTATAACAGGATTACCATCTTTTATACGCATATTCATTTCAGCAGCCCTATCAGGAAAAAGTGGTAAGATTCCGGCCGGAATCATACGTGAGAAATATAGAGACTGATATGGGAAAAGATCAAGATATTTATTTACAAGTCTCAGATCCAATGGTTTTACATTCTCGGGACATTTTGTTACAAGCACGATATGTGCACGAGCTATTTGCGAACGACGATCTCTGAGCCTACCCCATGGCAACAATTTATCTTTGTATATAGGATTATTGTAATCCATCAAGACTATATTGACCCATGATTCGACATAACGATGTTGAAAAGCATCATCCAGAATTATAAGGTTCACTTCAGGATGTATTTCTCTCAAACGTTTTATGCCTTCTACCCTTTTCTCACAGACAGCCACAGGTATATGAGGATATTTAAGTTTTATCTGTTTAGGTTCGTCTCCTATTGCACGAAAAGAGGATTCGGTTGTAGCCAGCACAAAACCCTTTGTTTTTCGACGATATCCACGAGAAATTACCGCAACATTATAATCAGCCGAGAGATGTTCTACAAGAAATTCCGTAACGGGTGTTTTTCCAGTACCTCCGACAGTCAGATTTCCCACACAAACTATCGGTATATCGAACTCCTCGCTTTTTAACACTTTGGTATCAAACAGTTTATGCCTGATGTCTATCACCAGGCCATACAAAAATGCCAAAGGAGCCGAAAAAAAAGGATGCAGCATAAAAAACTTTTTACCCAATCTTCAAAAATAAATTAAAAAAGACTGAATATCAAATTTTTTGCTAAAATAAGATATTTTATACTCTCTATATATCGATTATTGAATATCTATTTTACAAGGCAATACAGCTTGTACGCCAGGTCTTTGAAGCATATTTATCAAATATTGATAATTTTCAACAATATCTCCTTCGATTTGATTTTCAAAATGTTTTCCAGCATTTGCTTCCGACAACATATTCAATATTTGAGAAAAAGAGTCTTGTTTTTCATGAGGGGAAACCACTCTGTAATCGTTAGCTACTCCAGCCCTATCAGCAGCAACAGCAATAGCTTCTTTCAAACCTCCGAAACCATCTATAAGACCTATTTGAGCAGCACTGACACCCGACCATACACGTCCACCGCCTATTTTATCTACCTGTTCTACAGTAAGATTACGTCCATCAGCAACATGTTTTACGAAAGTATTATATACACGTTCCACCTCTTTTTGCATCACATTCTTTTCATATTCGGTCATAGGTCTTACACCTGCAAATCCGAACACAGCTCTTCCTAAATCGGCAGAAGGATTCGTTTTAGCGACATCAAATGTGATTCCCAGTTTATCTTTAAAACTTTTTTCAGCGTTGAACATCAACCCGAAAACTCCGATGGAACCTGTAATAGTATAAGGCGAAGCCATAATTACATCAGCAGGAGCAGCAATATAATAACCTCCCGAAGCAGCATAATCACCCATAGAAACAATCACAGGTTTCTGTTCACGCAACAGTTCCATTTCATGCCATATAACCTCTGAAGCGAGAGCACTGCCACCACCGCTGTTTATTCTCAACACAACGGCTTTAACATCATCATCTTCACGCATATCGGCAAGTTTTGCCGATAAGGATTCACCACCAATCTGCTCTTCTGAACCTTTACCATCTACAATATCCCCTTCAGCATATACGACAGCTATTTTATTTTTCGACAAACGTCCCACATGTTTCAAAGGCATTCTAGCATACTCACCTAAAGTAATAAACTGAGGTTCATCTTCTACACCGGACAGTTCACACAAAATATTATTTACATCATTGTAATACAACAAATCATCAACCATTTTTGTTTCACGAGCACTCTCGGCATCCGTAACAGTAAGTTCAGTTGCATAACGGTTCAAAGTCACTGTATCTATGCCACGAGCTTCAGAAACATTTTTCAAAATATTATTCCATATTGTTCCTACCAACATATTCATTTGTTCGCGGTTTTCAGGACTCATTTTATCCAGAATAAAAGGTTCCACAGCCGATTTGAACTGTCCGTGACGAATCACTTCGGGCTGTATGTCCAATTTTTCAAGAGCTCCTTTAAAGAACATTGTATTTATCGCAAGTCCTACCCAACTAAGACCACCTTCAGGATTTAAATAGACATTATCTGCAGCAGTAGCCAGATAATAAGAACCTTGAGAATATTGGTTGGCATAACTTATCACAAATTTTCCAGATTCTTTAAACTTCAATATAGCTTGTCTTATTTCATCCAATCTAGCAGTAGAGATTCCAACATATGGATCTACATTAATATAAATACCTTGTATATCAGGGTCTATTGAGGCTCTCTCTATGGCATTAAGTACATCTATCATAGACAATCTGTTTTGAACAGTCATAGATGTAAAATCGATAGTATAAATAGGACCTTTTGGAGGATTGTCGTAAATAGGTTCAGAAAGATCTATTTTCAATATAGATTCAGAATCTATCTGTACTGTTTTTGTAGAAAATGTAGCAGCCACAAAACTGGCAAATATCACAACTAGAAAAACAGCTATTAAAATGTTTGCCACAACAAAAGCCAACAGAGATGCCAGAAAAGTTTTAAAAAATGAGTTCATAATATATCCTTTACTATTTATTTTCTCTATATAACGTAATACCACCCTATTTCAGATATGCTTCAAAGTTACTATATAATTTTAAATCCTTATCTTTGTTCCTATTAATAAATATGTTTTGACAGTTACAATTTACGATTAATAATCAAAATCTATGAACAGAGAACAAATAGAAAATATATTGTCAAAAATCGTACATCCTGATACGGGAAAAGACATTGTTTCCGAAAACATGGTAGACAATATCATAGTCGGTGATGATAAAATACAGTTTACGCTTATATTTGAAAAGGCTCGAGATCCATGGATGGTTTCGATAAAACGTAATTGCGAACAGGCAATACGTAATTCCATTCCTGATTTTAAAGGCGCCATTTCCATATTCATAAAAGAAGGAACGACAAAAAAAACACCCAAACCAGAAAAGCCCAAAAGTTTTGCAGAAGGGATTAAAAATATCATTGCGATAAGTTCAGCCAAAGGCGGTGTAGGAAAAAGTACTGTAACTGCAAATTTAGCGGTAGCACTATCAAAACTTGGTTATAGTGTGGGTGTTCTCGATTCCGATATTTACGGGCCTTCACAACCAACCATGTTCGGTGTTGAAAACTATGAACCGGGAGTTGAAATAGTAGACGGTATCGAAATGATCATACCTGCCGAAAATTATGGAGTAAAAATGATGTCGATAGGATTCTTCATAAATCCAAACGATGCACTTATTTGGAGAGGTCCCATGGCAAACAATGCTTTAAAACAGATGATACATCAGACAGGATGGGGAGAATTGGATTTTTTACTGATAGATCTTCCTCCCGGAACAGGAGATGTTCATTTATCGGTTATTTCAGAATTGAAAATAGATGGAGCTGTAATAGTTGGGACTCCTCAAAAAATAGCACTTGCAGATGTGGTTCGAGGTATTGAAATGTTTAAAAATAAAAATATCAACATTCCATTACTTGGTGTCATAGAAAACATGGCATGGTTTACACCTGCGGAACTGCCTGATAACAAATACTACATTTTCGGTAAAGGGGGGGTAAAAGAGCTTGCCGAGAAAGAAAATTTACCGTTATTGGGAGAAATTCCACTTATTTTAAGTGTCAGGGAGTCAGCTGATAATGGATCTCCGATAGCATTACAAGACAGTGCGTCGGGTATAATATATAAAAACATTGCCGAAAAAATGGTATCAGAATTGGCAAAAACATCAAAATGATGATAACTTTTCAATGCTATCAGATTAAAACATTACAATTCAACGTTAAATATACATTTCGCCAATGTTAATTAAATGTTAAGTCTACATATTAAAAGTTATCAATAACTATTTATTGAAATCGATGAAAAAATTTGGTTTTTGGAATAAGTATATTGTATATAAAAACGTATATAAAAATCAAAATATATTTATAAAATAGTTTCAACACATTTCTTATACATGTTATTTAGAAAAAAGCAATAGTTTTGTATGGTGTAAATATGTTCATAACTATTATCAACACTATTTTATATATATGTATATTAATTATATATAACTCTAATTTATAATAATTTACAGTTTAAAATAAATAATAAAATATGTTGATAATAATGTTATTTACTGATGATAAAATAAAACCTAAAAAAGAATAAAAAACATATCAACACAACTAACAGCTATTATTATTACTATTTCTTCTTTATAAATTAATTTTCAAATTAAATAAACATAAAAAGAAAAATGATGTCAGACATCAAATCAGAAATATCGAAACTGAAAAAGAATAAAAATGCTGTCATATTGGCACATTACTATACGCGACCGGAAGTGCAGGATATAGCCGATTTTATAGGAGACAGTTTAGCTTTATCACACAAAGCATCTTTAACGGATGCTGATATAATAGTTTTTGCAGGTGTTCATTTTATGGCAGAGACAGCCAAAATACTTTCACCCGATAAAAAGGTTCTTATACCGGATCCTGAAGCAGGATGTTCTCTTGCCGATTCATGTGAGGCAGTTAAATTTTCAAGGTTTTTGAAGGATTATCCCGATCATATAGTAGTTTCGTATGTCAATACTTCAGTTGGAGTAAAGGCTCTGACTGATATATGTTGTACATCCGGGAATGCAGTTCAGGTTATAAAGAGTATTCCTGCCGATAAGAAAATTGTGTTCGGTCCAGACCGTAATTTGGGTAATTACCTTAAAAGTGTTACAGGTCGCAATGATATGGTTGTTTGGGACGGTGCATGTCATGTTCATGAAGAGTTTTCAGTCGAAAAGATATTGGAACTTAAAAGGCAATATCCTGAGGCTAAGGTTCTCGCCCACCCTGAATGCAAAAAAACTGTTTTATTGACTGCCGATTATATAGGAAGTACTGCAGCTTTGCTTAAATATGCATCTGAAAGTAAAACCGATATTTTTATCGTTGTTACCGAATCCGGTATTTTACATCAAATGCAGAAAGATAATCCTTCTAAAAGGTTTATAGCTGCTCCACCTGTCGATTCTACTTGTGGATGCAATGATTGCAATTACATGAAACTTGTTACTCTTGAAAAGATATATGATGTACTGTTAAATGAAAAAAATGAAGTACATATAAATGAGGAGTTGAGAAAAAAAGCCGAAGGTTCTATTCTACGTATGTTGAATTCCAAATTTTGATTATTTATTGAGTTTTTAATTTCAAAAGTAATGATTTGGTAATAGTGCGTATTTTAAGTGTTTTATTGAATTTATTTGGAATTTAGATTATATATTTTCCTTTTTCTTGTAAATACGCTTCTTATGTAAAATACAAATGGCAACACTTTTATTGAAAATACTATTTTAAGAATGACGGAGAGCTATATATTTTACGTAAAATCCATATAGCTTAGTATTGACGTTTCATTCTTGAAATATTTTTTGTGTTCAGATATAAAGAATTATACTAAATAAGTATAATTTGATAATTGTATAATGGTACCTCTGTTAGAGAAAATGTTTTTATTTCAATATTTTTATGCTCACAGGATACATATCAGGTAAAGTATTTATATTACAATCAATAAAATCTTTACCATGAAATAGCTTTATTGCAACTGGCGGAAACCAAATAAAGCCATTTTGAGGATCTACGGCTATCCAACCATAGTTATCAATATAACATTCTGCCCATGCATGACTGCCTTGAAAATTCTGCTCTGGTATATAAATATATCCTACAGCCATACGACAAGGAATTCCAATTTTTCGCATTAAAGCTAAGAACAAATTTGTATATTCACTACAAGTACCTTTGCCTCTTTTTAATATCGTTTCAACGGCAAGGGTAGTACATGTGCCTTTATCTAATTCTTTTGCTAAGTCATTATCAAATTCTATCCTTTTAGAAGAATATTTCAAAGCACGTTTTATTATTTCGATAGTTATAGAATCTTTCATATTAAGGATAGAGTCTGCTATATTTTGTATTTCAGGATGATTATAATTTGTCAATAATGTTGGTTCTAGGTATTTTTTTATATTTAGAGGATAATTTTTATGTCTGATATATCTATCATTGATAACTATTTTTCTTTTTACAGTATCTTCGTATGCAGCAAAAGTATTTACAATAATTCGATATAATGTGTCCTCTTTTTGATGACTAATAAGTTTTTGAGGATAAGAATTAACTGCTTCTAATGATAAATTTTTTGCTGTAATCTCGTATGTAATTGTTTGAACTTGAGAAAAGACAAATTCAAAACTTAATATTAATACTAAAAATATGCTAAATTTTATATTATTCATCTTGCTATTGGTTTAAATATTTATATTTAATTTTTTTGCTACATATTTAGTATCGTTACTAATATAAGCAATAGTACTCAAAATCAAGAGTTATATTTCTAATTTACTAAAATAATAAAATATTACATATTGTAGTATTTTTATTTAAAATTGTATAACAATAATACATTTTTAATATATTATTGTTTTATAAAAGATAATTGCCGCTTTGTTTAGGCGGCAATTATCTTTTATTGAAACGTTTTTTAATATGCAAATAAATGGTTTAGAATTTGAATCCTAATTGTACTGCAAAATTTCTTCCTGGCATATAATAACTGTCACGTTCGAAATAATTTTCATCCAAAACATTGTTCAGTTTGACACTTAATTGCATCCATTCCAAAATATTGTAACTGGCTGAAATATCGAATACCATGAAATTTGGAGTATTTATTTTTTCATCGTTTACCAATGCCGGACGCACTTCGAATCCTTCAGGAGAGATAAAGGGAACCCTCTGTCCTTGCGAATCATATACACATACGAAATTACGTTCCAGTTTCGAACCTATGTATCGTCCGTTTATACGTGCCGAAAATTTCCTGTTTAAAAAACTTATTCCAAAATTGGCTGTATTGCGACTTACATATTCCCTTTCTGTTTTACCAGTAGGTGTATTTACATCGGATCTAAAAATGTGGGTGAATGAAGCGTATAATTCCAGTGAGTAATCCTTATCAAACATACGTCCGAAATCTGCCGAGAGCATGTACTCCAATCCACCCACATTTGCTTGATTTGCATTAATATATGTCATGTAACTTCCTTCAGAGACAAATTCGCTTATTATAAGGTTTTTATGATTTGTATAAAATATCGTTACATCGGCCATTAAAGATCGTTTGTCATTTATGAATCCTACTCCAAAATCATAAGTTAGAGATTGTTCCGCTTTCAGATCTGGATTGCCTTTATATTTGGTTCCCCACATTATATAGTCACCTGTCATTTTAAATGCATCCGGTGCAAGATATGCTGTACCTACACTTCCTCTGACACTTAATTTATCTGTAATTTTATATTTGAGTGCCACGTTAGGATTGAACGTATTGTAGCTTTTGGTATCGGGTGTGCTTTCAAGGTATGGTGTGTTATAAGTTTTGAACAATATATTGTCATAACGCAAACCTATTACTGAAGTCAGTTTGTTGTTTAAGAACGCAAAATTGCCTTCTGCAAAAATACCTGTTTGTATGTTAGAATAGTCAGGATTGAATGGTGCTATACGTGCATTTTCAGAATCCCACTGTTGCGATACATATTTTTGTGAAAAATTATCTATACCGAATGTTATGGAGTGAGATGAAAATTTGAAAACATCGGAAATTATTCCTCCCCATGTTGAATAGTTATATCTGCTTTTTGTATCTCCATACATTCCACTGTTGTCGTAATCACTCTTTTCAAAACTGAAAAAAGGAGATATTTTCAGAGTGTGATTTCCCATTACTCCTGTTACATCAGCATGATGTGCATTACGAAATATTTTTTTGTCCGTTTGATCTTCTATACCCCAAAAACCTCCGTTACCGCGTCCGCGTCCAGTATAATATATGTCATTACTCAGATTTATTCTCCATCTATCATTTATGTCATAACCCAAACGCAGTCCACCGCTTTTTTTATCATATCTGCTGTTCTTATATATGGCTGAATAGGAGTGAGGATCCATTACCTCTTTATCATATTCACTCATTTTAAGCAAATTATGTCCTCCTGTTTTATAATCTTTGTTTTGGTTATAAAACTCTCCATATATATCGAAATCCAATTTTTTCGTTATGTTTCCTCCGGCATAAGCCGATATCGATGTGGTGTTGTAACTGCCGAATCCGATATTTCCACCACCTTTTATACGTCCTTTTGTCTGCGGAGTTATCAGGTTTATCACTCCACCCATGGCACCACTCCCATATATGGCCGAAAAAGGACCTTTAAGTATTTCTACAGATGAAAGATTCAGTAATGATGTGGCGGCTGTATTTCGTGTACTCATTGGTATACCGTCGACAAGCAATCTGGTGTAAGAATTGGTTCCTGTTCCGGCTGGTGCAAAACCTCGAAAATCTATGCCTCCTGTAACACCCTGCATATCTACGGCATCGGCATTTACATTCTTTTTTATAAGGTCTGTAATGTTAGTGGCACCGCTCGTTTTTATATCATTGTCAGATATTATTTCTACCTTATTGGGTGCATCGACTAAAGGTATGTTTGAACGGTATGAATGTACTGTTATTTCATTTATCGAATAAATTTTTGTAGTATCAATTATTTCGTTTTCAGCAGCGAAAGTGGTTGTAGATAACAGTATTAAAGAGGTTAATAATAAAGATAATTTCATATATCTGTGTTATTTTTAATTGTATTATGTTAAACAATTAAAATCAGGTATCGGAAATTTATGTGATATACTTAATAGAAATATTTTGACCTGTTTTCTTATAATGTAAATGTGATAAGAATAATAAAAGGTCGATATTACTTTTTAAGCTTTTTTTCCCGAAAGCCTTGATTTTATTTTTAAATCGGCAGGTCTTCTGACTTATTCCCGGTTGTTTGCCTTCCCATTTTTTATAAACAGTGGCAGTAGATATGAACAACCTTATGAAATGAAATTTACAGCAGCGGGTACTGTTCAGGATTTACACCTGATTCCCTTTTTCGATCCTTTTTATGTTAAAATATGAAAGGATACCGATTCGGGGTCAAAGATAGAAAAAATAGTTAACTTTGATAAAATTTTATAGTGTTATGCGTAATAAATTTTTAATTCTCTGTACTTTATTGTTGGTGACTTCATGGAGTGTACGTGCTGATGAAGGTATGTGGCTTTTGCCTTATATTGAGAAATTGAATATAAAGGATATGAAGGCTGCCGGATTTCGACTTTCGGCAAAAGATATATATGATGTTAATAATCTTGCAATAAAAGATGCGGTAGTTATTTTCGGAGGTGGATGTACCGGAGAAGTTATCTCTCCCAACGGTCTGGTAATAACCAATCATCATTGCGGTTACGGTGCGATTCAACAGCATAGTACTGTTGATCATGATTATTTGAAAGATGGTTTTTGGGCTATGGACCAGTCAGAGGAGTTACCTACGCCAGGATTGACAGTAACATTTATTCGTAAAATGGAGGATGTTACCGATAGGGTTTTGTCGGGTATAACGTCAGATATGACAGAAACACAACGTACCGAGACCGTAAAACAGATGTGCGATATTATATCCAAAGAAGCTGTCGAACCTGGTTCATCAAAAAAGGCTGTTGTAGAATCTTTTTTCGGAGGCAATCAATATATACTTTTCATTAAAGAGGTTTTTGAAGATATAAGAATGGTTGGAGCGCCACCATCTTCAATAGGTAAATTCGGTGGTGATACCGATAATTGGATGTGGCCAAGGCATACGGGTGATTTTTCTATTTTCAGAATATATTCTGCACCCGATGGCAAACCTGCTAAATATAGTGCCGATAATGTTCCTTACAAGGCGCCTTATCATTTACCTATTTCGCTTAAGGGTGTGAAAGAGGGTGATTTTACTTTTGTATTGGGTTTCCCCGGTTCGACAAGTCGTTATATGTCCTCTTTCGAGGTTGATTTTGTACGCAATTATGAAAATCCAATACGTATTTTCGTACGTGGTGAGCGTCAGAAAATATTGATGGAGGATATGATGCGTGATGAAAAAATAAAAATACAGTATGCGTCAAAATATGCAGGATCATCGAATTATTGGAAAAATTCGATCGGTATGAACAAGGCTTTGGACAGACTTAAAGTTAAGGAGGAAAAAGAGAATATTGAAAAAGAGTTTACTGCATGGACAGTTGCCGATACGTCACGTTTTAATAAATATGGAGATGCTTTGAGACTCAAGGAAGATGCTGTAAAAGGACGTACACCCTATCTTGTGCCTCAATTGTATATTTCCGAGGCATTACTTCGTGGTACGGAGATAATTACTCCTGTTCGTATTATGGCTAAATTAATCAATAAGGATCAGACAGGTATAGATTCTTCTCAGATTGCATCTGTCAAGAGTTCGTTGAGTAAATTTTATAAAGATTATTCACCTGAAACCGATCGAAAAGTTTCAAAAAAGATGTTTGCCATATTGCGTGACACTCTTTACAAGAATGATCAACCTCCTGTTTTTAGTATGATAAAAGATTATTATGGAGGTAATGTCGAAGCTTTTGTCGATGACATGTTTGACAATTCGATGTTTTCCGATTCATTGAAGGTAGCTGAATTTATGAAGCACCCCGATGTTAACATCATATTGAGCGATCCGGCTTATAAGATGACACGTGGAGTTGTCGACAAGTATAATTCTTTAGGTGCTGAAGTTGTAAAGTACAGCGACAAATATACTGAAGGACACCGTAAATTTATATCTGGTTACCGAGAGATGTATAAAGATAAAAAAATGGCTCCCGATGCCAATTTTACCATGCGTATGACCTATGGCAATGTATTGCCTTATGTACCTAAGGATGGAGTTATATATAATTATTATACTACTTTGAGTGGTGTAATGGAGAAAGAGGATCCCTCTAATCCGTATGAATTTGAGGTCCCTGAAAAGTTGAAAGAACTTTATGAAGCCAAAGATTTCGGATCTTATGGAACAGACGGCGATGTGCGTGTTAATTTTATATCCAATAATGATATTACCGGAGGGAATTCAGGTAGTCCGGTACTTAATGCCAAAGGAGAATTGGTAGGTCTCGCTTTCGACGGTAACTGGGAAGCTATGAGTGGCAATATTATTTTCGAACCTGAACTTCAGCGTATGATAGCGGTAGATATCCGTTATGTACTTTTCATAATCGATAAGTTTGCCGGAGATGTTCGTCTGTTGGAAGAGATGACGTTAGTAAAATAATGTCAGACAGCGGCTTTTGAAGTAAAACTGGCAATAAACCAGTGTATTAGTTTATGTCGGATAAAATATTTAAAATTTTACAGTATGGGTTAATTTAGAGTTTTTCTCTCTTATCCCATCTGTAATGGGGATATTCTATGCCGAGTAAGGAGATAACCCTTTCCACTATGGTCATACACAGTTCTTCGATGTTGTTCGGTTTGGAATAGAATGATGGTGAAGCGGGACATATTATTGCACCGCACTCTGAAAGTGCTGTCATATTGCGCAAATGTATCGTATTAAGGGGTGCTTCTCGTGTTACCAGTATCAGCTTACCTCTTTCTTTTAGAATTACATCTGCGGCACGACTTACCAGGTCGTTTGAAATACCGTTTGAAATACGTCCAACCATACCCATCGAACAGGGAATTATTACCATTGAATCGAACCCAGCAGAACCTGATGCCGGCGCGGAGAACATATCATTATTGTTATATAGAATAAATTTATCGGAAACATCCCATTCAACGGTATCTTCAAAACGTGCCACTTTATTTCCATTATCGGTGAATATAACGGCTGTTTCTTCGATCTGTTCACATTTGGCAAGTGCCTGACAAAGCAGCCGTGCATATATCGATCCGCTTGCTCCGGTTACAGCAACAATTATTTTACGTTTTTGTGGCATGATACAATTCTTATATCTCCAACACTTGACATTTCAATCCTTTTTCGTGCAGAAATTTCAATGTTCTGGGAAGAGCATATCGCATGTTTCTGTACGATTTGTATGAATCGTGGAATACAACAATCGAACCGCTTTTGACATATTTTGTAACATTGCGCAAACATGTTTTGGGAGATACAATTTGGCTGTAGTCGCGGCTTAAAACATCCCACATAATCAGGTTGTAATGTTCACTTAAACGATGTGCTTGTGAGGGTGTGATACGGCCGTATGGCGGACGGAAAAGATCTGTATGAAGAATACTGTTTGCAAACTCCACATCTTCAATATATCTTTCCAGACTCATACTCCAGCCTTTCTGATGGCTGTATGTATGATTTCCGACTTTATGTCCGTTGTCTACAATAAGTTTGTGTAAATCGGGATATTGTTCAGCGTTTTTTCCAAGGCAAAAAAAAGTAGCTTTGGCATCATATTTGGCAAGCTCTTCAATGATCCATTCCGTAATGCCGGGAGTCGGTCCGTCGTCGAAAGTGAGATAAACACAATTATCCTCTTCCGGCATATCCCATATTAAGGATGGCATTAAACGACGTAAAAATTTAGGCGGGCGGAATAGCATAACGGTGAACGTAATAATTTTCCGCAAAGTAAAATTATTTAGGGCAAAAGAACAAATAATATTAAACAAGTCTGGATTTTATATTACATTTGAAGAATATTAGTCTGGAATAATAATTAAAGACCTATGAAAAAATTCATTTATTTATGTATGGCAGTTATAATCTCCGGGGTTATGTTGTCATCGTGCAATAGCAGTTCTGTCAAAGTCGATTCTACCGGTGGAGCACTTGAAATTATGGTTGTCGCACAACCTTCGGTATGGAATGATGATCCGGTAGGGGATACCTTACGTTCTATACTTTTGGAACCAGTTCCCATGCTTAATCAGACGGAACCGCTTTTTGATCCTTTTCTGATGCCTGCTAATGCATTTGAAGGTACTGCGAGGCGTTATCGAAATATAATGATTCTTAAAGCAGGCGAAGAGTTTGTAACACCTGCGATAAGTGTTGCCTATGATGTTTATGCCAAGTCACAGATAGTTGTTGAGGTGACAGCTCCCGATTATACCTCCATGGCGGAATATATGTCGTCTCACCGAAAAGAGATACAGCATGTCTTCAATATGGCGGAGAGCGATCGATTCCTTGCTCAGGCGCAGAAATTTGCAAGTAAGGAGATAGGGCAGCAGATCAGGGATAAATTCGGTTTTGACATGAATGTTCCCAAAAGTTATGATGTGAGAGATTCGAGTGACAGTTTTATGTGGATATCTCAGGAAATGCCTCTTTCAAGTCTGGGTATAGTTATTTACAGTTATCCTTATACCGGTAAAGAGGATTTTGAACAGCCAAATCTTTTGAAGAGGCGTAATGAATTTGTGGCACGTATTCCTGGACCTGTGGACGGATCTTATATGACAACAAGTACAGCAATTGATCCGGTTGTCAGTTATATGCGTATAAATGGTCGTTTCTGGGCTAAAATGCAAGGTTTTTGGGATGTCGAAGGTGATATTATGGGCGGTCCGTTCGTAAGTTTTTCGACTTTGGATGTAGCAAATCATAGAGTGGTATGTATAGATGATTATATCTATTTCCCCAATGATCACAAACGCAATTATTTGCGTCAGCTCGAAAGCTTTATACGTAGCGTGAAGTTTCCCGGCGATGTAGAGGCTGCTGAATCGGAACAGGCTGTGGAAGCAACTGAAGCTGCTGAGGCTGAATCTTCGCTTTGAGGTTTATTTTGAAATTATTACTCTGTTTGCGGTGATTTAAGCTGATATATTAACCCCGCCCGAGATCATAAATTCTTCGGCGGGGTTAATTTTATTTCAAATTTGTCGTGTGCCTCTATTTTTTCCGGTTTATTGTATGTCTAAAGATCGTTGTTTACCATAAGGATAAAGGATTGTATTTCGTGAATTTTCAGGAAATGCCTTTCATGGTGAGTGATATACGGTTGCGTATATGGTCGATGTCCAACACTTTGACGGTAACGTGTTGATGTAGTTTGACCACATCTGCCGGATTGGATATGTATTTGTCTGCGAGCTGCGATATGTGTACGAGCCCATCCTGTTTTATACCTACATCGACGAATACTCCGAATGCAGTAATGTTTGTAACAATTCCAGGCAAGACCATTCCCACTTTCAGGTCATCTATCGCATGTACATCGGCAAATTCGAATACTTTGATATTGCTGCGCGGATCGAGTCCGGCTTTACCTAATTCAGTAATAATATCCGTTAATGTAGGCAATCCTACTTTATCGGTCACATAACGTTTTATATCTATTGATTTTCTGACAGCCTCATCCGAGAGCAAAGTTTCGACATTCACACCCTTATCTTTTGCCATGCGTTCTACTATATGGTACGATTCGGGGTGTACAGCACTGTTGTCGAGTGGGTTGGCAGCATCGGATATTCTCAGGAAACCGGCACTCTGTTCGAATGCTTTTTCCCCTAAACGGGGAACTTTTTTCAGTTCATTACGTGATTTGAAATCGCCGTTGGCAGTTCTGTATTCAACAATGTTTTTAGCCAATGATGCACCTAAACCGGAAACATATGTCAGTAAATGTTTGGATGCCGTATTTAGATTGACTCCTACGCTGTTGACACAACTTTCTACAACTGTATCGAGGCTTTTTTTGAGTTGTGACTGGTCTACGTCATGCTGATATTGTCCTACGCCGATAGATTTAGGATCTATTTTTACAAGTTCCGAAAGGGGGTCTATCAGACGTCGTCCTATGGAAACGGCACCTCGTACGGTAACATCATAATCTGGAAACTCTTCGCGGCCTGTCGTTGAAGCAGAGTAGACTGAGGCTCCGTCTTCGCTTACCATAAATACTTTCAGGTCATTTTTGAATTTTATTTTCTTTATCATATTCTCCGTTTCCCTCCCGGCCGTTCCATCTCCTATTGCAATGGCTTCTATGTCATACATCTCTGTGAGGGACGATATTTTGGACATGGCCTGTGACATTTGACTCTGTGGAGGATGTGGGTATATTGTTTCGTTGTGTAACAGATTGCCTTGAGAGTCGAGGCATACCACTTTGCATCCCGTACGGAATCCTGGATCGATTGCCAATACCCGTTTTTGTCCCAACGGAGGTGATAATAACAGTTGCCTCAGATTTTCTGCAAATACTTTAATTGCTTCTGTATCAGCTTTTTCTTTGGCTGATGTCATGAATTCGCTTTCCATCGAAGGTTTTAACAACCTTTTGTATGAATCTTTGACAGCATCTTCCACAATAGGGCGTGAGGGTGAATTGCCCCGTATGAAAATGCGTTCCAGTTGTTCCACTGCATGATCGTCGTCAGGAGATATGGAGAGCCTCAGAAATCCTTCGCGTTCACCGCGGACAATGGCCAACAGACGATGAGACGGTATTTTTTTCAACGGTTCTTCCATGTCGAAATAGTCTGAATATTTTGCACCTTCGGTCTCTTTATTTTTAATTGATTTCGATGATATGCGAGCCTCGTATGAAAATATTCGACGTATCGCATTACGTCCTTTTTCACTTTCGTTTACCCATTCGGCAATTATGTCTTTTGCTCCGTCAATAGCCTCTTTCTGATCTTTTACATCATCATTCAAAAATTTGTTCGCTAATTTTTCGGGATCGGTTCCATCCTGACGCATAATAACGGCTGCCAAAGGTTCCAAACCTTTTTCCCGTGCAATCATTGCACGTGTACGACGTTTGGGCTTATATGGCAGGTATATGTCTTCCAGAAAGGAAGGTTCATAACAATCCGTGATTTTTTGTCGCAATTCAGCCGTTAATTTGCCCTGTTCTTCTATTGATGAGAGTATGGTCTCTTTTCGTTTTTCAAGCTCTGTAAGGCGCTCTAAATCCTCTTTAATCGCTCCTATTTCCACTTCGTTCAACCCTCCGGTAGCCTCTTTGCGGTACCGGCTGATAAACGGAATTGTCGCACCATCCTCAAGTAATGATATTGTGGATGATATCTGGCGTATGGGAATAGAGAGACGATGTGATATTATTTCTGCTAAATTGTTGTTCATGTTTTGTTGCGATTGGATTTTATTATGTACAAAGATATCTTTTTTGGATTATAAACAGTAGCTTTGTATAGCATGAGTTTTGCATGCTTTGTGTCGGAATAAAACTGTATAAAATGTTTGACAAGGAAGTATATATAAGCAGACGCGATACATTGTGTCGCAAGGTTGCCGAAGGCATAATATTGCTACCGGGCAATAGTGAATCTCCCGCCAATTATCCTAATAATGCGTACAGGTTCAGACAGGACAGTACGTTTCTCTATTATTTCGGACTGGACCATCCGGATTATGTCGGAATTATAGATGTCGATTCGGGTGAAAGCATACTTTTCGGGGATGATTATACCTTGGACGATATTATATGGATGGGGCCGCAACCGGCATTTTCCGATGTTGCCATAAAGGCAGGAGTATCTTATACTCGCAGTATGGATAAATTGAAAGCATTTATTGCGGAAAGTTTGAAAAAGGGACGTAAAATACATTTTTTACCCCCTTATCGCGCAGATGTTACTTTGTTGTTGAGTTCATTGTTGAGAATGGTTCCGGAGGCTGTTGCATCTGCTGCATCGGTAGAGCTTGCAAAGGCAGTCGTTTCGATGCGGGAGATAAAAGATAGCGGTGAAATAGCTCAAATAGATGAAGCATGCGGTATAGCTTCACAAATGCATTGCATGGCAATGAAAATGTGTCGTCCTGGAATTAAGGAGCAGAAGATAGCCGGAGCTATCGAGAGTGTTGCCCTTCAGTATGGGGCAGGAGTATCTTTTTATTCTATCGTGAGCCAGAATGGGGAGACTCTACACAATCATTATCACGGCAATATCCTTGAATCGGGAAAATTGTTGTTGGTAGATGCAGGAGCCGAAACGAATATGAATTATTGCAGCGATTTTACCAGAACTTTTCCTGTAAACGGTAAATTTACGTCGAGACAAAAAGCGGTTTACGATATTGTTTTGGCGGCCAATGAAAATACTTTCAGGATAGCTGCGCCAAGCAGTTATTACTGGGAAATGCACAATGCTGCTTCACGTATTATTGCAGAGGGTTTGATCGATCTGGGCATTATGAGAGGCAATGCAAATGATATAGTTGCAGTCGGTGCACAGGCATTGTTTATGCCTCATGGTCTCGGGCATCAGATGGGTCTCGATGTTCATGATATGGAGAATATAGGCGAACGTTATGTCGGTTACGATGAAGAGACTTTGCGCAGTTCTACGCCTGGTCTTTCATCATTGCGTATAGGTAAACGACTTAAGGAGGGAATGGTTATAACGGTAGAACCGGGAATATATTTTATTCCGGCACTTATAGCAAAATGGAAAGAAGAAAAACTGGGTAACGGTTTTATCGATTTTTCAAAGGCGGAAGAGTATTGTAATTTCGGGGGTATACGTATTGAAGACGATATGTTGATTACCTCTACCGGAAACCGTATGCTCGGCAGCTGTCGTCCTCCGGTTACGACTGTGGAAATAGAGGATTTTATGAGGCAATGATCATAGCTGTTTATTTATGCAGTTAGCGTAAGTGTTTGTATCACCTGATTTTTTAGGTATTTTTGGTATATTAAATATTTAAAAAATCAAATATGTTAAATACTTTTCCTCTTCAGCAAAATACAGCACGTATAGTTTTTTTGGATTGGTTGCGCGTTATAGCATGTTTTATGGTAATGGTCGTACATGCGAGCGAATGCGTTTATTCCAATGATTATTCGTTTTCTTTTCCTTCGGAATTGGGACGTTGGAGTGTAGCTTTGATAAATGGATTCGTTCGACCGGCCGTACCTCTATTTCTTATAGCATCGGCCTATCTGCTGATACCTTTGCGTACCGATACCGCTACATTTTTCCGCAAACGTTTTACCCGTGTAGTAATTCCGTTTGTTGTTTGGCTGGTGATGTATGCGGTGCTGCCCGGAATATGGGGAGAATTTAGCGGAGAAGAGGTAAAAAACAATCTGTCCCACATTTTTATCAATTTTATTCCACGAGCTTCGCATTTGTGGTTTATATACATGTTACTCGGTATTTATCTGATAATGCCCGTAATTTC
>CASFSC010000107.1 GCA_949296995.1 uncultured Alistipes sp.
GTGGTGTTTTTTTATGAAATCTGTTATGGGTTTATCCATAAGTTATTTTGTTGCAGATGTTTGATTTGAGACTGTACTGTCGGGCGCGAGCATTTCCAGTGAGGTTATTTTCAATGAATCCGGTAAAGTCCCTTTCAGTTCTGCCATTACTTTATCTTTGACAGCATTGAAAGCAAGTCTGTTAACTTGTTTGATCGGTTCAGCCGGTTCGTTAGGCACTTTAAGAGGGTCGATAGGTTTCCCGTTTTGCCATAAACGGAAATCAAGATGTGGCCCGGTAGATAATCCTGTCGAACCGACATATCCTATAAGATCACCCTGTTTTACACGTTTTCCTACGGCCAGACCTTTGGCATATCCGCGCAGGTGTAAATATCCAGATACGAATTTACCGTTGTTGTGTTTGATTTTGACAGTGTTACCTCCGCCACCGGCATACCCTTTAGCTATTACCACACCATCTGCTACGGCATGTACGGGAGTTCCTGCCGGAGCCGCATAATCTACGCCATAATGGGGTCGCCTGATTCTTAATACCGGATGAAGACGGGAATTGGAAAATCTCGAACTGATACGTGAAAATTTGAGTGGAGCCTTGAGAAATGCTTTGCGAAGACTGTTTCCGTTTTCATCCCAATAACTTAATTTACCGTCCTGAATAAATGGTATGGCATAATATATCTTGCCTCCGTGTTCGAACCATGCTCCCCAGATTGTACCATTGCCGATATTGGTCGAATCTACATATTTGTTGTCGTATATGACTTTGAAATTATCTCCCTTTTGCAAACCGAAAAAGTCTATGCTCCACGCGTATATGTCGGCAAGTTCCATAGCCAGATTGGGGCTCATGTCATTTTCCAAAGCTGCTTCATAAAGAGAACTGATTATAGTTGCCGATTTTGTCACACGTTCGATATCCACTTCCTTTTCTGACATGTAAATATTTATTGAGTCTGGATTGGACAGATTGAATACGAGATATTTCGTAAGGTCTATATCATAGACGAAATAGTTTAGACGAGCTGTAGAATCTTTTGATTGGAATGTCGAATATTTGTGTCCGGCGCGCATATTTTTTACACTGAACACATCTTCGGATTGTTTTGCTATTTTGTCAATTTGTTGAGGAGTGACTCCAAAACGGTTTAATATAGCCCCTAAAGTTTCACCTTCTTCGATAGTACCTTCATTAATATTGTAATTATCACTCTCTATACCGTACAGAAGTTGTACCTCCTGTTCGAGTTCTTCATTTTCCTCGGTCTCGGAATATTCTGTTCGTGTAAGTTTTACAATTACTATTGTTGCAATTAAGACTACCGCTATTGCAGGTATTATATATTTTGCTAATCGGGCTAATTTTTTCATTTTTTAATCGCGGTTTCTGGCGAATCCCAAATAATATATTAATGTTGCTATTGCTGAAAGTGCGGCTACCAGATATGTCCTTGCGGCCCATGAAAGAGCTTCCTTAGCCTGTTTAGCCTGTTCTCCCCTTAACGTGTAGCTGGATGTGAGCCATGCCATAGCTCTGGATGACGCATTATATTCAACGGGTAGGGTAACTATGCTGAACAATGCAGCTATTGCGATCATACCGATGCCGATCCAGAATAGTACAGGAAACGTATTTATGGTAAGTATTCCTATAATAACGACCCATGTAGACCACATTGAAGAGAACTGTACGAACGGTACCAGCGCCGAACGCAATTTCAGTGGAGCATATGCCTGAGCATGTTGCACGGCATGACCGCATTCGTGTGCAGCGACGGCTGCTGCGGCTACACTGCTACTGTTGTATACATCTTCGCTTAGGTTTACTGTTTTTGTTGCCGGATTGTAATGGTCTGTCAGATGTCCCGGCGTAGATGTTACTTTGACGTCGTAGATGCCGTTGTCATGCAACATTTTTTCTGCAACATCTTTCCCCGTGAGTCCTCCCGGGAATAAAACTTGTGAATATTTACTGAATACAGAGCGTAATTTAGCCTGTACGATCATTCCGATTATACCGATTATAATAACTAAAAAGAAACTATTGTTCCAAGCCATTTGTTTTAAATTTAATGTTGTTTAAAATGTTTTATTCTCAAACGTTTTAATGTGTTAAATATTGTTTTCTTCTTTGCGAAAAACAGTTGTGGCGTTTGCTTGTTGTGCAGGCATTACCTCTATTTCGTTTATATTTATATGTGCCGGTAATTCTACTATCCAACCGATAATTTCGGCAATGTCATCTCCGGTCAAGGGTGTTATCCCCCTGTAAACATTGGCAGCCTCTTTTCGGTCTCCATGAAAACGTACGATGGAAAATTCGGTTTCAACCATGCCCGGTCTTATTTCGGTCACTTTAATGCCATGTTTTAACAGATCCATGCGTGCTCCTTGCGATATGGCGTGTACTGCATGTTTCGAGGCACAGTAAACAGCTCCGTTTTCATATGTTTGTACTCCTGCGATAGATCCTATGTTGATAATGTGCCCTCCCTGATCTCTTTTGACCATCATCTGTGCCACAATACGGGTAATATATAATAGCCCTTTTACATTGGTATCTATCATTTTATCCCAATCCACGGGATCTCCCTCGTCGATATGTTCAAACCCTGAGGCCAATCCTGCATTGTTTACTAACAGATCGATGTCACGGAAATGTGCCGGTAAAGCTTCTATGGCTGATTCTGTCTGATATCGTTCTCTAATGTCGAACATGAGTGCATGGGCTTTGATGCCGAATTCCTCTTCAAGTGAATCACTCAGTTTCTGTAAACGTCCGGCACGGCGTCCTGTGATAATTATGTTATAACCTTTTTTTGCTAAAATACGTGCGGTGGCTTCTCCTATTCCGGATGTAGCTCCTGTTACCAATGCCGTTTTTTTCATCGTTCGTATTTGGATGTTTATTATCCCCTTTGTGCAAAAATAGTAATTTTTTATGTTACTTTGCAGGGATTCATAATAAAAGCTGTTAATGGGTAAACTTCATATCGAATATTTCCTTGCGAAACGTATATCAGGTCGAGGTACTGCGCGTAAGAACAACGTGATGGTTCGTATCGCTACGCTCAGCGTTGCCATAGGTATCTCTGTTATGATAATTTCGCTCAGCGTAATATTTGGATTCAAACATGAAATTTCTGAAAAACTGATAGGTTTCGGTTCTCACGTGCAGATTGTAAATCTTGATGGTAACACCTCATTCGAAACGGTTCCTATATCTAAGAATCAGCCATTCCTTCATAAGCTTTATGATGTGAAAAATTTGACCGGTATTTATCCATATGCTATTAAAGCGGGGATAATGCGTGGAGAAGATGCGATGCAAGGGGTTGTGCTTAAAGGTGTGGACAGTAGTTATGACTGGACTTTTTTTAAGGATAATATGCGTTCTGGTGAGATTATCAGCGTCGATAGCGCACGTACCAAAGATGTCTTGATTTCACAAGCATTGGCCGATATGATGTCGCTCGAGGTCGGTGATAAAATGGAGATGATGTTTCTGCATAATCCTCCACGTAGAGATCGTTTCCGTGTGAAAGGTATATATGACACTCAATTTGCAGAACTGGATAAGGTGATGGTAATTACCGATATACGTAATGTGCAGCGGTTGAATAATTGGGGTGCTGACAGTATTACGGGATTTGAATTGACCACCTCTTCCTTTAACAATCTGGAACGTTTTACGGATGATGTTTTTAGAGTGGTGGTTGAAAATCCTCCTGTTGAGGGTGAGCATGTGAGGGTAATTAATATAAGGGAGCGTTATCCTATGATATTTGATTGGTTGGATGCACACAATGTGAATGCGGCAGTGATAATAATCATCATGTTGCTCGTTGCACTGTTTAATATGATATCGGCGCTTTTGATAATATTATTGGAACGTACCTCTATGATAGGAATTTTGAAAGCTCTCGGAATGAGCAACCGTTCTCTTCAGAAAATGTTTGTCATACGATCTTCATTCGTAATATTGAAGGGTATGTTGTGGGGAAACATAATAGGGATGGGATTGTGTCTGTTGCAATATTATACCGGGATCGTATCTCTTGATCAGGAGGGATATTTTCTGACGACAGTTCCTATATTTATTAATTGGGGCTATTTGATATTGGTCAATGTCGTGACTTTCTTCTTTTTAGTCGCATTGCTCGCTTTGCCGACAATGATAATTTCCTTAATTTTGCCTGAAAAGACGATTCGTTTCGAATAATTGTCGTGTACAACAGCCGGATTGCAGATGAAACCGTATAATAACGAAGATAGTAAAAAAGAGCAGGTCAAAGATATGTTTGATTCCATAGCGTGGCGTTATGATATGTTGAATCATCTTCTTTCGATAGGTATCGACCGTTCATGGCGTAAACGGGTTGTACGTATGGTGGCAATCAGTAGGGCTAAACGTATTCTCGATGTGGCTACGGGAACTGGAGACTTGGCGATTATGATGGCTAAAAAAATAGATGGGGCTAATATTGACGGAGTAGACCTGTCTCCCGAGATGCTATCTATCGGTAAAATGAAAGTTGAAAAAGAAAAACTTTCCGACAAAATAAAAATGGCTGAAGGAGATGCCGAAAACCTGGTTTTTGCAAATGATGAATTCGATGCAGTGACGGTGGCTTTCGGCGTACGTAATTTTGAAGATATAGATAAAGGAGTGAAAGAGATATATCGGGTAATTAAACCGGGAGGTGTTGTTTGTATATTGGAATTCGGAAATCCTCGCCATAAAATATTCTCGACGGTTTACCGTTTTTACTTTCATAAAATACTACCTATGTTGGGACGCATCGTTTCGCGTGATAAAAAAGCATATACATATCTTCCGATGTCGGTCGATGAATTTCCTTATGGAGAACCTTTTGCGAATATATTACGCCTGGCAGGGTTTAAAAATTGTATAATAAAAAATCTTTTTGGAGGAGTTGCCCAGATATATTACGGTGTGAAATGATTATTTTATAAAACCTGTTTATGATGAAAAATTTGTTTTACTTTTTATCCGTTTTCGTGGTTCTCTTTATGAGTTCATGCGTGAATATGGATAAAATCTCGTATGAAGGGGTTGAAAATGTCGGCGTGAGAGATATTTCGATGAGTGGTGCAGGTGTAGATGTGGAATTGACCGTAGAGAATACCTCTTCTCATAATATAAATATATTGTCGGGAGATTTTACGATAAATACAAAGGGACGTCCTTTTGCTACTTTGGTATTGGAAGATAAGGTGGTTATTCACCGCAAGTCATCGACCTCGGTCAATTTCCCGATAACGGTTAGATTTCGTCAGGGTCCATTGGAAATGCTCGCTTTCAAACCTGCTGATTTGAATAACGCTACGGTTTCGGGAAGTGTGACAGTAAAAGGTGGATGGGCAAAAAAAACATTTAAATTGAAAGATGTGAACCTGTCGCAATTTTCCGGTATGTTGGGAACGGATAATTTGAATAATATGATTTTTGAAGGTATACGCTGATGAACAGACTGTTTATATTGATTGCATTTTTGTCATTGTGCGGCGGGCATGTCGCCGTAGCTCAAGGTATAGATTCGTTTAAACGAAATTTGCAGGCCCCTGATTCCGCATTGAGTACACAAGTTATTGTCAATGAACATGGTGATGCGGCCGTGGCGGTGCGTTCCACCCAGGTCCATCCGACAGGAGAAAAAGTACGTGGATATCGTGTCCGTATATTTTTTGACAACAGTCAGAATGCCCGTTCCCTTGCTCAAGATGTGAAAAAACGTTTTGAAGAGGCGTTCCCTGATATCCCGGCATATATGGTTTATGAAAATCCTAACTTCAAAGTGTCGGTAGGTAACTGTTTGACCAAGGAAGAGGCCATTATACTTGAAGCCAAGGTAAAACCTGCTTTCGAAACCGCTTTTTTGATAGTTGAAGATATTCCTATGTCATATTTCGGAGAATAGTAATTCTCTGAAATATTATTTTGTGTAGATATACTCCTGTCCGTTGTTACGTATGGTTACTTGAGCGTTTTCGGATGCTTCGACATGTCCCACGATACGGGCTTCTACTCCAAAACTTTCTGATACGGCGATTATGTCGTTAGCTATGGATGGTTCGACATAAAGTTCCATGCGGTGTCCCATGTTGAATACACTGTACATCTCTTTCCAGTCGGTTTGAGATTGTTCCTGTATCACTTTGAACAAAATAGGAGTTTCAAACAAATTGTCCTTTATGACATGTAGGTTGTTTATGAAATGCAGAACTTTAGTCTGTGCCCCTCCGCTGCAATGTATCATTCCTTGTATGCCACTGCGGTAATGTTTCAAGATTTCAGCTATGATAGGAGCATAGGTGCGTGTAGGGGACAATACCAGTTTACCCATATCGAGCGGGCATCCCTCAATTTTGTCAGTGAGCCAATATTTACCGGAATAGATCAACTCTTCAGGAACCCCGTGATCGAAAGTTTCGGGATATTTTTCAGCTACCTTTTTCGAAAATACATCATGGCGTGCCGATGTGAGCCCGTTGCTGCCCATTCCTCCATTATATTGGGTTTCATATTTGGCCTGTCCGAAAGAACTTAAGCCGACGATTACGGCTCCGGCTTTTATATTGGCATTGTCTATAACATCTTCTCTTTTTATGCGTGCCGTTACGGTGCTGTCTACGATAATGGTGCGTACCAGGTCGCCTACATCGGCTGTTTCTCCTCCCGTGGAGATGATTTCTACGCCCAGATCACGCATGCTTTGTAAAAACTCTTCTGTCCCATTGATGATGGCCGATATTACTTCGCCCGGAATAAGTCTTTTATTACGTCCTATGGTCGAACTCAGCAAAATATTGCTGGTCGCTCCAACGCATATGAGATCGTCTGTATTCATCACAACAGCATCCTGCGCTATCCCTTTCCATACCGACATGTCGCCGGTTTCTTTCCAATATGCATATGCAAGTGAAGATTTCGTCCCCGCTCCGTCGGCATGCATAATCAGACATGAATCGGGATCTCCGCTCAGAGTGTCGGGAATGATTTTGCAAAATGCGTTGGGATATAATCCTTTGTCTATATTTTTAATTGCGGCATGAACATCTTCTTTAGATGAAGATACGCCTCTGCCGGCATAGCGTGATGATGTTGACATACTCTTTATGAAAGGTTTATTTTACTTGCAAAGGTATGATTTTGACCTCTCATTTACAAATCGATTGATGTGGTTGCGGAAAAATACTTATATTTAATTTCTAAAAATCATTGGAGATCGTTAAAATTAAATTTTGCATGCAATGAAAAGAAACATATTGTTCATTTTGTTTTGTATATGTTTGGTCAATCTATATGCTGCCGATGTTTATGCACCTTGGCGACAGTCATGGCTTGAAAAGGCTTATGCTACAACGCCTGAACTTGTAAAATCACTTGTAAAACCTCTCCGACTGGTAAAGCCTTGTCGTGATGAGAGTGCATTTCAAGGCTGGCGCATGGATCCTTCGGGCGATGTTTCTGATTTGTATGCAAACCCGATTAATGAGCAAAATGGAGTTGTCATAGATTTCGGTGAACATATTACTGGCTGTTGTTCCTTTACGTTGAAACCTTCAAAACATGTTCCAGATGCACCTGTACGATTGAAATTTACTTTTGCAGAAGTTCCTGGAGAATTAATGGCCTCCTATGATCCATATACTGGGGGATTGAGTCGTGCATGGCTGCAGGATGAGGTGGTAACGGTCAATACGATTCCATGTACGATAACAATTCCCAGAAGGGTCGCTTTTCGCTATGTGAAAATTGAGTTGATGGGCAATTTTTACGATTTTTATCTGACCGATATCAATTGTGAAACTACTACTTCAGTATCCAGACCTATTCCGCAACTTCCTGAATATATAGATGATAAGATTAAACGTATATATAATGTCGGGATCAATACACTTAAAGAGTGCATGCAAACCGTATATGAAGATGGACCCAAGCGGGACCGACGGTTGTGGATAGGCGATCTTTATCTCGAGGCATTGGCCAATATGTATAGTTTTGAAAATTATGATATTACCAAACATTGCCTTTATGTCCTGGCCGCTTTGGCTCGTGAGGATGGTCTCCTGCATGCCACTGTTTTCGAGCGTCCCGAACTTCATCCTCAGACAGGGACACATATTGTAGATTACAGTTTGCTCTATAATGTGGCATTATTCGATTATTTGCGTGCTACCGACGATAAGGAAACTGTTCGTGACTTGTGGCCTGTAGTGAAAGAGCAGATAAAATTCGCATGTAAATATCTGGAATCCGATTATATTTATAATCCATCGAAAGAACAGGAAATGTGGATATTTTTCGATTGGACGGAAGAACTCGATCGCCGTGTACCTATTCAGGGTGCAATGATATATTCATTGAATAACAGTGCGGAGATGGCACGTATTCTTGGATATGATAAATTGGCTCAAGAGTGGGAACAGCTTGCTAAAAATATGGGAAAGGCTGTTCGTAAAGCCAATTATGATTCGAAACGTGGAATATTCGTGTCGGGACCTGATAAACAGGTGTCCTATATCTCACAAATATGGATGATTCTTGCCGGTGTGATGACGCAGGAAGAAGGGACTGAGGCTTTAAATTATGTTTTTGCCGATGAAGATGCACTCTATCCGGGAACACCTTATGCTTATCACTATTTGATTGAGGCGATGATCAAATGCGGAATGTACCGTGAGGCTAAAGAACGTTTGTTGGCTTATTGGGGTGGTATGGTCGATAAAGGTGCCGATACTTTCTGGGAAGTATACGATCCGAATGATGATTTTCGTTCTCCTTACAATTTTTATCCTGTGAATAGTTATTGTCATGCCTGGAGTTGTACTCCGGTTTATTTTATCAATAAATATCCAGAGATATTTTTGGGACTGTAGAAATTTTGTCGAGTGCCGATGTAATAAAATTTTTAGGTATTTTTGTGAAAATTCAACCTGCAAATATGAATCCAGCAAGTAATAAACAGGAGCCATTGTTTGAACTGATTAAAAGCATGAGTAAGGCTGAAAAGCGTAATTTTAAACTTTATGCGACCCGTTTGTCAGGAAATCAGGAAGCCAAGTTTGTTGCGTTGTTTGACTGTCTGGATGATCTGGATGAATATGATGAGAC
>CASFSC010000108.1 GCA_949296995.1 uncultured Alistipes sp.
TATAGTGTAGATGGGGTCACATATACCCGTGAGACATTCGCATCTTTTACGGATGATGTAATAATAATGCGTATAACAGCATCCAAAACAGGTGCACTCAATTTCACCGCAACATACGATTCTCCTATAAAAAATTACAAAGTATCAAAGAATGGAGACAAACTACTTCTGACAGGTAAAGGACAAGACCATGAAGGGGTAAAAGGGGTGATTGAATTTGAAAATCAGACAACAATAAAGGCGGATGACGGAACAGTTTCATACAGCGACGATAAAATTACCGTTAAAAATTCAACAGCAGCAACCATATACATTTCGGCAGCTACCAATTTTGTAAATTATGCCGATGTCTCGGCTGACGAGAGTGCCAAGGCAAGCGATATCATGAAAAAAGCAGTTGCAAAAAAATATGAATCTGCAAAAAATGCTCATACAGCATATTATAAAAAATTCTTTGACCGAGTAAAATTAAACCTCGGTGAAACAGACGCTGTAAAAAACGATATCCCTACCCGCTTGCGCAATTTTAAAGGAGGTAACGACCCTCAACTTGCAGCCCTGTTTTTCCAGTTCGGACGTTACCTGCTCATATCATCATCACAACCAGGAGGGCAACCGGCCAATTTACAGGGTATATGGAACGATATGACATTGGCTCCATGGGACGGCAAATATACTATCAACATAAACACAGAAATGAACTACTGGCCAGCCGAAGTCACCAATCTGAGTGAAATGCACCAACCTTTGTTCCAAATGTTGAAAGAACTTGCCATAACAGGACAAGGAACAGCACGAGACATGTACGGAGCAAAAGGATGGGTAACACACCACAACACAGATATATGGCGAATTACTGGAATTGTCGACGGTGCATATCATGGCATGTGGCCAAACGGTGGCGTATGGCTCGCTCAACATCTGTGGGAACACTATTTATACACAGGAGATAAAAAATTCCTTAAAGAATATTATCACGTGCTTAAAGGATCTGCCGACTTCTATCTCGACTTTATGGTAGAACATCCAAAATATGGATGGCTTGTAGTCGTTCCGTCGAACTCTCCGGAAAATAATCCTGCAGGAAAAAGTTCGGTTACAGCCGCTTGCACGATGGATAATCAACTTGTATTCGACATTCTTACACGTACGTTGGAAGCAGGCAAAATTCTTGGAGAAAGCGAACAATACATGGCTCAACTGCAACAAGCTATAGACAAACTGCCGCCAATGCAGATCGGGAAATACAAACAGTTACAAGAATGGTTGGAAGATTTGGACGATCCCAAAAGTGACCACAGACACGTTTCACATCTATATGGATTATACCCGGGAAATCAAATTTCACCTTATTCACACCCCGAACTGTTCCAGGCTGCAAAACAATCGCTGCTTTACCGCGGAGATATGGCTACTGGATGGAGCATTGGGTGGAAAATAAATCTGTGGGCACGTCTCTTGGACGGAAATCACGCATATAAAATCATTTCCAACATGCTGACCCTTGTTGAAAAAGATAATCCCGACGGACGAACATATCCAAATATGTTCGATGCTCATCCGCCATTCCAGATAGACGGAAATTTCGGGTATACCGCAGGTATCGCAGAAATGCTGATGCAAAGTCATGACGGTGCGCTCCACCTTCTTCCTGCCATGCCTGACGTATGGGCCAAAGGAGATGTCTCTGGATTAAAAGCTCGAGGAGGATTCGAATTAGTTAACATGGAATGGGAAAATGGTAAACTTAAAGAAGCTGAAATTCTTTCAGAACTGGGAGGAAACCTGCGAATACGCTCTTATACCCCGCTTAAAGGTGATGGTTTGAAACCGGCTTCGGGACAGAATCCCAATCCATTCTATGCAAAACCTGACATTAAAAAGCCTCTCGTTGCAGAAGGAATAGAAGCTCCAAAACCAAATCTGAAACGTGTTTATGAATACGATCTCGAAACGAAGAAAGGGAAAACTTACAAAATAGAAGGGGCAATCGATATTGTGGATTATATAAATCCGATGGTCGGAGCATCAACTTCGGAAGCCGTAGGCAAAAGTTTGCACGGTTTGGGCAAAACGTTCCCGGGAAGTGCCACCCCATTCGGACTTGTACAACTCAGTCCCGATACCAAAACGGGGGGAGATAATGGGCCCGGTTACTCTTGGCATCATCCGACAATAGAGGGATTCAGCTTTGTGCACATGAGCGGGATAGGTTGGTATGGAGAATTCGGGAACTTTCTTGTCACTCCCACAACAGGGAAACTGCAAACCAATTCAGGAGACGAAAACAAACCAGAAACGGGATACAGATCCCGTTTTTCGCATGATAGGGAGACCGCACGTGCCGGATATTACAGTGTAATGCTTGACGATTATGGAATAAAAGTCGAATTGACATCTGCTCCTCGTGCCGGTATGATGCGAATGACCTTTCCCAAAAACGAAATGTCCAGAATACAAATAGACCTTGCACGACGTATCGGAGGAAGTGCTACGGAACAATATGTAAAAGTAGTAGATGACAACACAATAGAAGGATGGATCAAATGCACTCCGGAAGATGGAGGTTGGGGACATGGAGACGGTAATGTCGGATATACGCTCTATTTTTATTGCAAAATAGACAAACCTTTGAAAAATTACGGAACATGGATGGCTGATCTGCCCGAAGGGACCGTTCGTAACCATGGCGCAAAAGGATATGATGAAGCAAAATTGCAGGAAATAATCAAAAATGCAAATGTATATCCCGGATGCCAGCAAATGCAAGGAAAACAATTAGGTTTCTACACCCAATTCCCGACATATGAAGGTGAAGTTGTTTTACTCAAAACTGGCATTTCATTCGTAAGTATCGAAGGGGCAAAAAAGAATCTTGAAAACAATATTCCTGACTGGAATTTTTCGACAGTAGAAGCTAACAACAGGGCTTTATGGAGAGATGCACTCTCCAACATTACAGTAGAAGGTGGAAGTGAAAAAGACAAACGGGTATTCTATACCGCTCTATACCATTCAATGATAGATCCTCGAATGACATCGGACATTACGGGCGAATATATCAGTGGAGACGGCAATATCAGCAAAACGGAAGAATATACATACCGTACTCTATTCAGCGGATGGGACGTTTTCAGAAGTCAATTTCCACTGCAAACCATAATAAACCCGCAATTAGTGAATGACGAAATAAACTCGCTAATAAGCCTTGCCGACAAAAGCGGCAAAAAGTATTTCCCCAGATGGGAACTTATGAACTCATACACGGGATGTATGATAGGAAATCCTGCCGTTTCAGTAGTAGTAGATGCATACAACAAGGGAATACGCAATTTCGACATCGAAAAAGCATATGAATATAGTGTAAATAGTGTGGAAAAATTCGGAAATGGTGAATACGGTTTTACTCCCCGTTCCATATCACACACATTGGAATATGCATATAACGATTGGTGTGTAGGAAAATTGGCTGACTTGTTAAATAAAAAGGAGGATGCCGACAAATATTATAACAGAAGTCTTGCATATAAAAATATATGGAGTCCGGAAGTCGGTTGGTTCAATGCAAAAGATCAAAATGGAAATTGGTGCCAATGGAAAGGAGAGTTGGCTCAAGATGCATATTGCGTCGAATCAAACCCTCTGCAACAGGGATGGTTTGTTCCGCATGATGTTTACGGTCTAATAGACCTAATGGGCGGGAACGATAAATATATGTCCAAATTAACTGAATTTTTCGACAAATCTCCTGCCGATTTTATGTGGAACAACTACTACAACCATCCTAACGAACCGGTACACCATGTACCTTTCATGTTTGTATATGGAGGGAAACCATATCTCACACAGAAATGGACTCGTGCAATCTGTAATGTCGCATACGGAGATGATGTTCTCGGGCTATGCGGAAATGAAGATTGCGGACAAATGTCGGCATGGTACGTCCTGGCTGCGATGGGATTGCATCCTGTAAATCCTGGAGACAATATATACATACTGACATCACCCGTATTTTCAAAAGTACAATTTTCATTAGACCCCAAATATTATAAAGGTGACAAATTCACAATTACAGCAAAAAACAATTCTCCCGAAAACATATATATACAAAGCGTAAAACTTAACGGGAAACCTATTGACAGAGCCTGGATACGGCACGAAGAGATTGTTAACGGAGGCACACTTGAATTCACAATGGGGAAAGAACCTAATATGAAATGGGGAACAACAGAATTGCCTCCACAAAACATGTAAAAATCTCTATATATTTAATATTTTTACAAAAGAATAACCAAACTCAAAATACAACCATGAAAAAACTATTAATCGCTGGCATCGCACTGTTTATGTGCTATTCTTGCAAAACGTCATCTTCAGAAAACAGACCTATCGGGATGTTCGATCTGAAATACACTCTCGATTATGACTTGAAAGACAGTCTGCAAACTCTGGCTGTATGGGACGACATACATGCAGTATCTTCGTTACAGGGAGTAGTAAACCGCGAAGCCCCTAATCTGTTTATAAACTATATCGTTACCGGTAATGATGAAATTGACACATATTGGTGGAATAAATACAGAAGTGAAGGACAATGGTTAAACGGTAAGGATACTGTTGTATACGACGACATCGTGGCCCTGTTCGAAGCATATAAAAACGACATCAACGGAGTTGTATTGTACGATCCGAATGTAGCTTCAACAAGTAATGTAGCTTCAGCTATCGCGGGAATAGAAAATCTTGTCGCATTACGTTACGACCCACGTCCTGAAAGTCTGTATTCAAGACTGGTCAAATCGGGCCCGAAATTGGAAGTAAAAGTAAAACTCGTAGGAGATAATGGTGAACCTATGTTTACCGGAACCGGCATGATACCAGGAACCAATCGTCAATCAACAGGTTCCATCAAAAACGATCCTTACATATGGTTCATTGAAAATTACATGAAAAAAGGATTATGTACCGGAGAGTTCGGGGCATATTACATAGACCAAAAATGGAGAGAAAATCCTACCGCGGCTCCCAAAAATCATCATACACTTACGAATCATGACTTTTTTATAAGTAAAAAAGCATTTTTCTTCGACCTATCTCCATGGGGCGATGAGCCGGCAACTGACGATACTACTCAAACCGTCGGAACCGATCTGGCCACTCTTAAAGAATTCCTTTTGGAAGCATACAAATTGAATAAAGGCGAAAAGATGTTATACATCGGAGGATTCCCCGCATGGGCATACAAATACACGAAACATGCCGGAGGAATACATGATGATGTTCCTACAGAATGGGAATTCAGCCGTATAATCAGTGCATACAACGCCTTTAAAGATGCCGATGCGATAGGATTCGGAGCTTTGGCAAATGCTTCATTCTGGCAACACTTTCCATTACAGGACAAATATCCTCAAAAATGGATTACTGAACAAGAGCTAAAGGATAGAGGATACCTGACCGAAGATGGTAAGGTGGATTTTAAAAACAGAGAATTCCTGATATTTTATGTCGGAGACTACGATGCATCTTCATGGATAACACAACGCACACCTACAATATGGGACGATCCTAATCGTGGAAAATTACCTTTAATGTGGTGTATAAGTCCTGTCTTGGCTGAAAGAGTGCCTATGGTAATGCACAATTTCAGAACGACCGCAACACCTAACGACTATTTTGCTGCAGCCGATAATGGGGCCGGATACCTTATGCCGGGAATGTTGCAAGAACCGCGTGACATTTCAGGATTACCGAGCGGACTTGACACATGGGCTAAACATTGTAAAAAATATTACGATAAATGGGGATTGACCATAACAGGATTTGTAATTGACGGGATGGCTCCCGGACTAAATGAAAAAGGTCTCGATTGTTACGCATCGTTCAGTCCTAACGGAATTGTTCCTCAACGTATTCCGTTGACTTTATTACATGGTAACATGCCCGTACTGCGTTTCGATGCCGACGTGGTACAAGCAGACCCAAAAGAAGCTGCAAAACAGGTGATCGAACGTATTGAACTGAGACCTATTAAATTCCATTGGTTCCGCAACATCCTGAAAACTCCTACATGGTATGTGGAAATGATGGATGAAATACACAGACTCAATCCAAATGTCGAACTATTGGATGCTCCAACGTTCTTCGAACTTTACCGTATATGGCTCAAACAAAATCCTGACGCTGCTGCAGGTAAAATAGAATTCAAACATATATGGGATTAATACGCATTTCCTAACTTTAAATATTTAATATACATGAAAAAGAATCTAATGTCCAAATGTATTCTTGCAGTTACCGCAATCTTAATGTCTGCGACATATACATATGCTAAAATCGAATTACCTTCGATATTGGGCAACAACATGGTACTGCAACAACAAACCAATGTAAAACTATGGGGAAAAGCAAATCCGAACTCTAAAGTAACGGTAATTACATCATGGGATAACAAAACATATTCCACACAATCCGACAAACAAGGAGAATGGGTGGTGACTGTTCCCACTCCATCGGCAGGAGGACCTTACGAAATAACATTCAGCGATGGAGAAACTCTTAAACTGAATAATGTTCTCATAGGTGAAGTATGGTTATGTTCGGGACAATCAAACATGGAAATGCCCATGCGGGGATTCGATCGTCAACCGACAGCCGGATGTACGGATGTAATCGCTAAAGCTAAACCTTCAACACCCATCCGCATGTTTAATACCGATTCCGACAACGGACGGTGGATTAGACAATTCAGTAAAAAACCTCAAAAAAATCTTAAAGGAGAATGGATGGTAAATTCACCTGAAAATGTAGCCAATATTAGTGCTGCTGCATATTTCTTTGCACAATACATACAAGAGGTTCTGGAGGTTCCAGTTGGTATCATTGTGGCTTCAAGAGGAGGTTCCAGAATCGAAGCATGGTTAAGTCGTGAAGCAATTTCACAATTTAAAGATATAAATATTTCGATGTTGGACGATGATTCCGACATAGGGGATCCGACTGCTGTCCCTTGTGTTTTATACAACGGGAAAATCGCGCCTTTAACTAACTTCGCAATAAAAGGATTCCTTTGGTATCAGGGTGAAAGTAACAGAGATAATCCCGAACAATACAAACAACTTGCTCCCGCTATGATCAAAGACTATCGTAGTAGATGGGGTATTGATTTCCCATTCTATTTCGTGGAAATCGCACCTTTCGACTATGAAGGTGCTGACGGAACATCCGCTGCCCTTCTACGTGAAGCTCAACTGCAAAACATGAAGGATATACCTAACTCTGGAATGGTAACCACGCTCGATGTTGGTAGTCCGATATTCATTCATCCCGTAGATAAAAAAACAGTCGGTCACAGACTCGCATACTGGGCACTCGCTCAAACATACGGCATAACAGGTTTTGAATATGCAACACCTTATTACAAATCGATGGAAAAGGCCGGTAATAAAATATATATAAATATTGAAAATGCACCTTTCGGAATCTGCCCTATGTGGACAGCTTTAGAAGGATTTGAAATCGCAGGTGAAGACAGAGTATTTTACCCTGCAAAAGCTGAAATTGAAACCAGTACGACACGACTTGCCGTTTCAAGCGACAAGGTTCCAAATCCGGTAGCGGTACGATATGCATTTAAAAACACGCCAAAAGCGTCTGTATTCAGCACTGGTGGCATCCCTGTTGCGCCTTTCAGAACTGACGATTGGCCTGTGAAAAACAGTTTTAAATAAACAGATGGTAAATAAATATAAAAAAAGCATCGGAAAATTCCGATGCTTTTTTTATACATATCAAGAATAACAATATCTAAAACTAATTACTCTTTATAAAATATATAGGCTCGTCATCTAATATTTCTGTCTTAACAGCTATCCGAAAGAAATTACATAGAAAATCGACTATCTGTATCAAAATACATTCATTTAAATACTCTCCAATCTATATAATCGGCATAACATTGTTTAGGACCCATGTCTTTACCCTATAAGCTAAGTCATATTTACAATATCGCCATCGTCTTCCGAACATGCATTGCTAAAAAACAAAATGACAGCTAGCACATCATAATAGTACCAAAGAGTTTAATTTCATTCGATATTACTTTCAATTATTTATTCTCAGCATAACGGGGTGCAAAAAGATCTTTCTTCGGTTCCGGTCCCATCACAAATTCCAACTCTCCACCTGCTTCTATTGCCGCATGGGTTATTTCTGGGAATGATAAAGGTTCACCATTCAATTTCACGGATTGAATATACTTATTCTTTTTGCTGTTGTCTTTGACTTTAACTACAAATTTATTTCCGTTTTCAAGTTTTATAGTCGCTTCATCAAACATAGGACGTCCGATCGCATATACTGGATTACCTGGGCAGAATGAATAGAAACCGAGAGCATTGAGGACATACCATGCTGACATTTGTCCGCAATCTTCATTACCTGACAAACCATTAGGATCGTTGAAATAATATGTATACATTATCGAATCGACCATTTCCTGAGTTTTCCATGCTTCATCTACATAATTGTATAAGAATGGAATATGATGACTCGGCTCGTTACCATGAGCATACTGACCGATCAGACCTGTTATATCGAGGGCAGTACTAGGATCTTCAAGTACCAATGGTAGAGTAAACATTCTATCCAACTGAGCTGTAAACTTATCTTTGCCTCCCATCAAAGCAACAAGTCCATCGACATCCTGTGGCGCGAACCATGCCCATTGCCATGCATTACCTTCGGTATAATCGCCTACATGAGGATCCATCGGATCGAACGGCTGACGCCATGAACCATCGGCTTTACGACCGCGCATCAAACCGGTAGAATCATCGTAGTAATTTTTATAATTCTGTGAAAGAGCCTGATATTTTTCATATATATCATTCTTTCCTTGATCTTTAGCCATCTGACCGATCAACCAATCGTTGTATGCGAACTCCATTCCCTGTGCAACAGAACCTCCCGTACGAGGTTTATCGAACGGTATATATCCCAACTCATTCTTAGACTTAATAGAAGTAGGCATAACACGTCCTTTATTGACAAGCATTTTTGTAAGTCCCGTAGTATCATATACTGAAGAACGAATACATGCTTCAAGCGCTTTATTAATATCATAATCACGTTGTCCTTTCATGTAAGCATCGGCAATGACAGAAACAGCATGATATCCTATCATAGTTCCGGTGTAATTAGAGGCCAATTCCCATTTGGGAAGGATTCCGCCTTCGTCGTACTTATTGAGCAAGGCACGAATAAATTCTTGATTGATGCTCGGATTAATAATGGTATTGAGAGGATGCAATGCACGGAATGTATCCCATGTCGAAAATATTGTATAATTCGTATAATCTTTATTTTCGACTATCTGATGATCCATTGTGCGATATCGTCCATCCACATCTGACGCAACGCATGGAGATATTGCAGAGTGATACAAGGCTGTATAGAAAATAGTACGTTCATTATCATCTTTAGTCTGAACATCTATACGTCCTAATTCATCTTCCCATGCTTTACCGGCATCGGCTACAACCTGATCGAAATCCCAAGCTGGAATTTCTGCTTCAAGATTTTTTCGGGCTCCATCTACATCTACCGAAGATATACCTACTTTGGCAAGTACCTGACGATCTGCACCCAGATCTTTAAACGTAAGAACGACTTTAGTAGTATCGGCAACTATACTATTACCTTCTACCGGATTTTCAGCAGAGTATAATTGTGCTGTAAACGGTTTTGAAAATACTGCATAGAAATATACATAATGATTGGCAGCCCATCCTTTGGTATATTTCATACCGGAAATTGTCGTATCGTTAACCACTGTAATTTCTGTTACAGGATGACGATGTCCATGTATCGTCGGATCCATGTCTATAATCAAGTTGGCATCTCCTGACTGTGGATATGTATAACGGTGCATTCCGGCACGCATCGTAGAAGTTAATTCTGCATTTATATCATAATCCAACAATTTCACCTGATAATATCCTGGATAAGCTTGTTCCTGTTCATGAGAAAAACGCGAACGATATCCTTCATCGGGATTTTCATCCGTTCCGGCTACCAAAGGAGTCTTTCCTACAACTGGCATAAAAAGAATATCGCCATAATCTCCGATACCGGTCCCGCTAAGATGGGTATGGCTAAAACCATGAATGGAGCTGTCATCAAAATAGTAGCCTCCACATGCATCCCATCCGAGAAGTCGAGTGTCTGGGCTGAGCTGAACCATACCATGAGGCATTGTCGCACCCGGGAAAGTGTGCCCATGACCTCCAGTTCCTATAAATACATTTACATAATCTATATACTTACCTTTACCATCATTGTTACACGACGTAAAAAAAGTAAGCAACAGGCATAAAGTCCCTAAAGTAAAAAGTTTTTTCATCGTGAGGTTTATTTGGTTAACATATATTTCTTGAATATTCCACAAAAATCAAGTATTACTTTACCATTATCATACGGTAAATCTTTAAATTGAGTATGGGCTACTAAAAAGGCTACTATATCTGCATTTTCATAAGCTTCTTTATAAGAGGTCAGCTTATATACATTATGTTCCGAAATATTAGGTTCTACGATTAAATAATCAGCCTCTGCCATATCCATAACCCGTCCTGCGATATATTTGGCAGGACTCTCACGCAAATCGTCTATATTCGGCTTAAATGCCAAACCCATAAGTGCCACAACCGGGATTTTATCATTCGTCGTTTTATAACGATGTATAGCCTTGATTATCTTATCGGCACACCATTGCGATTTCAGATTATTAATCTCTCGCGCTT
>CASFSC010000109.1 GCA_949296995.1 uncultured Alistipes sp.
GTTAAAAGATATTGTTATCCGTTATTACCCCGAACGGAACAACTACCTGCTGAATGCCGTGCTGCTGGATATTATTCTGTGTGAACAGGACCTGACGTCACATTGCATGATTGAAGATAAATTGTTTGTACCGGCAGTAAGACATGTAGAACAGCAGATAAAACAAAGCGGACCGGTAGCCTATACCGATATGCCGGAAAATGAAACTCCCGACAGAGATAAATTGGAGGTGCTCAGCGACCGGGAGAAGGATATTGTCGTATGCGTAACCAAAGGAATGAACAACAAGGAGATAGCCGATTATCTGTTTCTCTCGGTACATACGGTGACAACTCATCGTCGCAACATATCCAATAAATTGCAAATCCATTCCACTGCCGGACTGATTATTTACGCCATAGCAAACAGGCTGGTCAATATAGAGGATATACCCCAAAAGTAATCACGGTCTACCGCTTAATTCATCAATCCGGTTGTCATAGGCTGTAGAGTTGCCTCTATTTCAACCAAGGCTTGATTATACGAAAAGAGAACGCCCCCCTAATTCTGGCAATCCATGTTCCACTTGTGTTCCACCGACGGCAGAGATGGGGTAGGGATGAAAAGAAAAAGCCTCGATATTCGACTGAATATCAAGGCTTTTCGGCTAGTCGGGATGACTGGATTCGAACCAGCGACAACACGCCCCCCAGAATTAAAATTTATTTTTATTGATAGATTTAATTATCTATAAATAAATATATTACACATATTTACATCGAGTTATTGTTTACTATTATATGGAATTATTTAGATTGGATGTGTTCCATTTGTGTTCCACCAATCCAAATATCTATATCCATACACTATAATCGTTGTGTGCACTCCAAGGACTCCTCTATATGTCGAATCGCCACTCACAGACCAAACGCAACCATCTGCATATTATCATATTACATATTAAATCATTAAAATTTAATAAATTTAATCCAATTCGCTAATTTTTCATATTATCTTTGTTGCGTCTACGGAACAAAAGGCAAGTAAGGAATCCTCGATACCCAAGTATCATCATAAATAAAGGATTCGTGCGACGGCCGAATAGTCGAGTTCAGCCGTAATTGTAACTTCTTTCGCCCTTCGTATGACATTTCGATAGTAATCCGTGTATTATACGAAATTGGGCGAACTATGTCTTATTCAATACGATTCCCACGTCGTCGCGACAAGGCGGACAGCAAAGGTCGATATGCCATCAGATTATGCATAACGAAGAATAAACGGCGAAAATATATCGCTCTTAATCTATACACCTATCCCGAATATTGGGATGAGGCCAGCGAGCAGTTTATAATAATCAAGAATCAGAAACGCGCCGATCTTAAAGCCGAGAACAAAAGACGTGAAGCCGACAACGAACGTCTGGCAAAATATAAGGTTCGAGCCAGAAAGATCGTCGAACGCTTTGATCTCGACGGCATAGACTGGACCCTCAACCAATTCGAGGAACTGTTTCTAAACTCGTCAAAACAGGGAAAATTCAACATCTATTTCACCGAGCGTATCGCCGAGTTGTATGCAACAGGGCATATCGGAAATGCCAACACATATAAACAGACTCAAAATATGCTGAGCCAATACGATCCAAAACTGAATCAACGACTTTTCTCCGACATAGACCTTCGATATGTCCGAGGATTTGATACGTATCTTCAGAAACGCGGGTGCTGCGGCAATACACGTCGATTCTATTTCAAAGCTCTGCGAGCCGTATTGAATCGCGCCAATGCGGAAGGCATCGGCTACGAAGCTACATATCCATTCGGTCGAGGTGGATTCGAAGTAGCAAGGCTCGAAGAAGCCACAGACAAAAGATATTTACCGGCTGCGGAACTTTCAAAACTCAAAACCGCCACAGCCAAATGCAGGCAATGCGAATATGCCCGAAAGCTATTTTTATTTTCCTACTATTGCTACGGCATCTCGTTTATCGATATGGCTATGCTCACTGTTTCCAATATCAAACGACTTGAGGATGGGGATTACATTATCTATAAACGGCAAAAGATAATGCGTCAAAAGAACGTAAAACCCATCTCCATAAAAATAACGCCAGTCATACGGGAGCTCATGGAAAGCCTGCAATCGAACTCACCGAAAGTAGATGATTACCTGCTGCCGATCATCACTCGTTCCGGCTATACAGGCGAACAGCTGTATATGCACATCCGCTCGCGTTATGATAAATACCGTAAATATCTGCAGATGCTCACCGAGGAGTTTGACATAGATTTTCATCTGACGAGCTACGTCGCGCGACATACGGCTGCCATGACCCTCCAACGAAATAATATCCCCAGAGAGGTTATTTCACAGATGCTAGGACACGCCGATATGGAAACTACCAACGTCTATCTCGACAGCTTCGAGTGCAGCGTAATCAATGAAGCTGCGAAGGTGCTTTAATGCCCCCCCAAACATATGGTTGATCATATAAAATATATCTTATGAAAGTTCCTTTCAGTTACCAGTCTCTCTTGAGACTATACCCCAATAAAGAAAACGCGATTATGTTCTACAAAGAGCAACACATGACCTACTGCCCCGATTGTAACACCCGCCTCAAACGGTCTCTGAGAAAAAAGAATCCGCTCCTTCTATATTGCCCAGAATGCAAGAAGACTATTTCGATCTTCTCGGATACAGTCTTTCATGGGACGCGCGCAGATCTTCGATATTGGCTCTATATAGGCGCACTATTCCACTTCTGCAAGGAGATACACCCCGGAATACAGATCACTCATTTACTGTCTCAGAAATCCATAAAACAGGCTATCGGAGCCTCATCAGATCAAACCATCCGCCGAATATACACAGTACTTAGGCGGCTTTTTGAAAGTACCGATTATGATGATGGTATCTTCCGAACCCTAATATTTAAGCCTGTCGCAGACAGCCTTTCTACAACCACAGGCTATTGACTTATACGGGCTGTAAACATTTATTATATTTACTTTTTCACTTCAGCACCCCCGCTAAAACGCCATTTAGCCGGGGTGTTCGCTTTTTAAGGCCAAAATAAATCGCAATAGTATATATCATAATAGAAAATATTCCAAACCAATATTTATTATGACAAAAATAACGGATGAAACCCCAATCGGCTGTCTAACCGTGAGACAACTGAAAGAGATTATGGGTATTGACCGGATTCTGGGGAACCTCGTTCCTTCTCAACCTCATGTCGAGCAGATTATAACCATTGAAGAGGTTGTGCGCCTGACCGGATACAGCAAAGCTACGATCTACAAACTCACAAGCGAACGTAAGATTCCGTATCACAAGCCCGAACACGGCGGACGGCGACTCTATTTTCGCCGAGACGAGATCTTTGACTGGCTGCAAAGCGAGTCTCACCCAACAATAGAACAGGAATTATCAAAATCACAACCATTAAATAAAAAATAGCGATGAAAAATAATTACGATAAGATGACTAACAATACTATTAATAAATATGATCAGGAGATTCCACCTCGTGAAGGATTTATATTCTACCGAACTTTTTATGAAGCACTGTCGTCAATGAAGCCAAGGGCTCAATTACGCCTCTATGATGCGATTATGAAATATTCCTTTGAAGGAGTAATACCAACTGATCTCAATGATGAAATGGAGAGGGTATTTATATTAATCAAACCGCAGTTAGATGCAAACGAGCGAAAGCGGCAGAAAAAGTATAAAGAGAAGATGTCTCGCGAGAATTTTTTCGAAGAATCAAATGAGGTTTCCGAAAAAACCGAAATTTATGATGATAGTATAATACAGATAGCCAACGACATAGAATATAAATAGCATGACCACTAAAATAAAAGATCAAACGCACAGTAAAAAAGAAAAAATATATAATGGCGTGAAAGATCAAACAGGGTGTCTGAACCCATCATCGATACCCGAAATAAAGGTTTCCTTGTTCAAGAACTACTATGCACAAGAACCATTAAGAACCGTCGATCTGTGGAAATGGCTTAAAACAAAACGATTCGAGGAGCCAGTTACGATCTATCGGCATACATACAATGAGAATAAACGCAGCAAGATAAAAGCTAACCTGCCGTGTATCACTCCCAGCGGAGTATTTAGCAAAAGGAATAGCAGGGGATTACTTCAACACAGCGGCTGCATTTGCATTGATATCGACCATAAAGACAACAATGTCTTTGGTCGGGAATGGTTCGAGAAAAAGAAACTGCTCGCCAAAACCTTCGATAGCTTACTCTATGCAGGTATGTCAATCAGCGGGAACGGGCTATATCTCATTTTTCGAATTGCTTATCCAGAAAGCCACAAGGCTCAATTCGATGCTCTCGTCTTTGAGATTCGGCAGAAAACGCAACTGGTCGCAGACTCAAGTTGTAGTGACGTTTGTCGGCTTAGGGGTGCCAGCTATGATCCGTACCCATATTGCAATCCTTACGCAAAACCCTATAAAGGAGTCCT
>CASFSC010000110.1 GCA_949296995.1 uncultured Alistipes sp.
AGCACAAACTAAATGCACATTGACCCCAAAACATATAAATAGCAATAAAAGAAAAGACTTTTTATTATATATATAAGTTATCAATGGTGATTTAAACGACGTCTTACATCTCAACATATTTTTACAGATAGCTGACAGCATAACTCAATTTTATTTATCAGAAAGGATTATTGTTAGAACTACGCATACCCATTGCTATTTCAGGAATGACATTGTCTCGAGTATAAGGATCACGTGCTGCTGCACGGATTGCCGGGCGATAATATTCATATACACCTGCTGCAATTACACATATAATTCCTCCACCTAAAAGAACATTGGCGACCCCTATATATTTTGCAACCGCTCCGGCAAACAGACTTCCCAAAGGATTCATGCCAGCAAAAGCCATAGTGTAAAAACTCATCACACGTCCTCTTTTATCATCATCTACCAATGTTTGCAAAAGAGTATTGCAGGATGCTGCCGTTGCAATCATCCCAAAACCTATCGGGAAACAAACCATATAGACAAAAAAAGGTATTTTTATGAATGAGACCAGAATCAATCCAACACCGAACATAAATGCCGAGATCGTAACCACCTTACCCAATCCTTTTACATATTTTCTGGCAGCCAAATATATCGCGGCCGTCATAGAGCCAGCCCCCACGGATGACATAACAGACCCGAGCATACTGCTGTCTCCACCCAATATATCTTTAACCACAGCAGGAACGACCGACAGGAAAGGCATTCCGAAAAAGCTGATTACGGCAATAAATATAAGTACCGCTTTGATAGGCAAATAATTTTTCACATACACCACTCCATCCTTCAACTGACGCATAGCATGAGACGGCTGCTTATTTGGGACATATTTGGGTAGTTTCATCATAAGCAATGCCGCAAGAACCGCAATATAGCTCAATGCATTGACAAGAAAACAATATCCCTCCCCCATTACACTGATAAGTATACCTCCTATTGTAGGACCTATAAAACGAGAGCCATTGATAGTAACAGAATTCAATGCTATTGCATTGCTCATATCCTGTTTGGGGACGAGCCGCGTATAAAAAGATTGCCTTGCAGGAGCTTCTACTGCTGATATTATTCCTGCAAATGTACTTAATGTAAGCAAATGCCATACCTGAACCACTCCCGTCAGTGTCAGAACTGCCAACAGCGAAGCTTGAGCCATAAACAGTGATTGAGTAGTCAGTATGATACGGTATTTATTGAACCTGTCGCTCAACACGCCTGAAAAAGGGGTCAATACAAAACTCGGCAGAAGGTTAAGAAAAGTCACTGCCGTCAACAGGAAAACAGAATTTGTCAACGAATAAACGAGCCAACTCATTGCAATATTCTGTATCCACGATCCACACAATGAGACGCATTGACCAAGAAAATACAATCTGAAATTACGGGAACGCAGAGAAGATACCACACGTAGCAATGCCTTTGCATTGTTAGGGATCAACTCTCTCAGTTCTATTTTACTCCAGTGAAGATACTTCATAACGACATTTCTTAACCATTACAAAGTTAAACCTTCGTCCTATTTTTTCCAATTATTACAAAATTTAGTATTACCTTTGATAAGAAACGTAAAATACCCATATATATATATAAATTAATATTTCTCTATTCTCATGAAAAAGTATCTGCTTTATCTTTTTTCCGTAATATGTACAATTACGGTATCAGCGCAACTAAAAGAGGGAACATTTACTACCGACGAGGAAGGATTGACACTGCTAAAAAATCTTTCAGAGTCAAATTTACGCAATGGAGACATAATGCTGTTTACAACCACCCATCAAGATTTAGGATGGTTGAACCATGTCGATGCCTGCGTCATAGACCGCGACACTCTTTGGTTAACACCATTCATAGACAGATTGGGCAAAGATCCTGATTTCAAAATGGATATCGAACAAACATCCATCATCATGGAATATATACACAGACATCCCGACAAGAAAGATATAATCAACAAATATTTAAAAGAGGGACGTATATGTGTAGGAGCTACTTACATCCAGCCTTATGAAGAGATGTATTCAGGAGAAGCTCTGGCACGACAATTCTACCTGGGAAGCAGATATATGAAAAAGAATTTCGACGGATATACACCATTGTCATACTTTAACGTGGACGTTCCGGGACGTACGATGCAGATGCCGCAAATAATGACTAAAGCAGGGGTAGAGAATCTTATTATCAGCCGTCACGAAAGAGGTTTATTCTACTGGAAAGCTCCCGACGGTTCAAAAGTAAGGACATACTCCCCGGGGCACTACATATATTTTTATAATGTACTCGGAATGAGTGACACGGCAGCTGTAAAAGAACTCGGACGTGAAGCTGTATTATGGTATGAAAAGTTCAATGATGTCAAAGGCGCAAAAGGAGTAATGCCCGCCATGCTGAACTATGAATTCATTTGGGACCAGAAACCTGTTCAGAATTGCATACCGTTCATTACCATGTGGAATTCAATAAAAGAGATAAAAACAGAAAACGGGAAACCGGTAAAAGTAAATTTACCAAAGTTCAAATATGCCATTGCAGACGATTTTTTCAAAGCTCTCAACAGTTCCACTTCCAATCTCGACTCGATACAAGGAGAAAGGCCCAATGTATGGTTATATATCCATGGGCCTTCACATGAAAAGGCAATCACGGCAAGCAGAAAAGGAGATATCCTTTTGCCAATGGCTGAAAAGATTTCCGTATTGAACTATTTCCAGAACGGTAATTTCAACCGTTACCCCACTCAAAGAATAAACAGGGCATGGGAAGCCAAAATATATCCCGATCACGGTTGGGGAGGCAAAAACGGAGTCCAAACGGATAACCGTTTCCTGGAAAAATACAATTTTGCACTTGCAGAGTCGGAAGCGATGGTACAGGAAGGAGTGTCAGAACTTGCTTCGAATGTCATGACCGACGAGCAAAAAGGTATTCCGATAGTTGTATTCAACTCACTTTCATGGAAACAGGACGGAATAGTAGAAACCGATATCAATTTCGAAGAAGGATATACCTCAGACATACAACTTACCTCCTCAGACGGGAAACCTGTCGCAATTCAGTTGAGCGATGTTTCATATTACGATGACAATTCGATAAAATCAGCGAAATTGCATTTCATTGCAACAAACCTGCCCTCAATCGGAATAGATACATATTATATAAATCCTTCGTCAAGAAACACAAATGAAATATCTCGCTCGAACAAAAACATCATTCCTCGCAAAATAGCATCGGGAGAAATAATAGAGACCAACTTTTACAGCATACAGTTGGGCGAAGGAGGCATCCGTCAAATCAGAGACAAAGAACTCGGGCTCGATCTTCTCGACAATGAAAAATTCATGGGAGGGGAAGTTATAACGATGCAATCGGTCGGAAACGGAGCAGGAGAATTCGATGCCGTACAACAACCCACGATGGAAGGGTTCGATAAAACCGGCAACTACTCGCCACAATGGGAACTGATTGAAGATGGAGATGTCTTTACTCTTCTGAAATACAGAACACCTATAAAACATGCAGTCATAGAACAATATCTGAAAATATATAAAGGTATAAAGAAAATAGACTTCGACATCGCCATTCTCAACTGGGAAGAGATTCTATACCGTGAATTCAGGATGATGCTGCCACTATCGCTTAGCGATGCAGAGGTAAGTTATGAAGTACCTTTCGGTATTCTGACCGTCGGCAAAGATGAAATGGAGGGTGCTGCAGGAGAACGCTATTACGTTCCAAACAAAGAACTTCACCCGCGAGGAATAGGGAACTGGATATCAGCTGCAAACTCTTCGGCAGCCGTTACATTGAGCTCTTCGGTTGCTGTTGCCGATTACATCGATCCTACATCCAGCGACAACAACAAGACGATACTTCAACCTATATTAATGGCCTCTCGCATGAGTTGCCACGGAGAAGGAAATCCATACCTCCAGCCGGGAGATCACTATTTCCACTTCTCAATGACATCGGGTCGCCCTGACAAAATAGCCCAACATCATTTCGGAGTCTCTTCGAACGAAAAGCCTGAGACAGTAGTGGCTCCACAACAATACAAAGCGGCAAGTTTGAATGAAAATACAGAATTCATAGGAATAGACAATTCCAACGTCATTATCTCAGCTCTGAAAAAATGCGAAGATGACAATACAGTGATCATAAGATTATATTCACTGTCTCCGGAAGAACAAACCGTAAACCTTACGGGAATTAAAACTCCGAAAGAGATAATTCATGTAAATCTCATCGAAGAAGAAATCGGGGAAGTACCTGACATAAAAATAGGAGCCTACGGTATAGAAACCTACAAGCTTAAATTCTAAACAAAAGAATCGGGTTCGAGCGATGCTCGAACCCGATTCTTATAATACATTATATAAAAATAGTCTATTTTATATTTGCTGCGACAAAATCACCTACAGCTGTAGTAGAATATGCTTTTTCGCCCTTGTTTGCAAGATCTTCGGTAACCACACCTTCTTCAATCGCCTTATTGACAGCTTCACGTACAGCTTTACCTTCTTTATTCAGACCTACATGTTCCAAAAGCATTGCTGCGGAAAGGATTGTTGCCATAGGATTGGCGATATTTTTACCTGCAGCCTGAGGATAACTTCCGTGAATAGGTTCGAATAAAGCCACTTTAGCACCCACGGAAGCTGATGGCAACATTCCGAGAGAACCGCTGATAACGCTCGCTTCATCGGTAAGGATATCTCCGAACAAATTTTCAGTAACGATAACATCGAAATATGTAGGACGCTGTATAATCTGCATGGCAGCATTGTCCACAAACATAAATTCCAAATTGACTTCAGGATACTGCGATTCCATCTCTTTGGCAATTTGTCTCCACAAACGAGAGGTCGCAATAACATTGGCCTTATCGACAACAGTCAATTTTTTACGACGTTTCATAGCCAATCCGAATGCGAGATGAAGAATACGTTCAATCTCTTCACGAGAATAAACACATGTATCATAAGCGGTATTTCCATCTTCACTGCGACCTTGAGGACGTCCGAAATACATACCCCCAGTAAGTTCACGAACGCACATGAAATCGGCACCCTTTACAATTTCAGTTTTCAGCGGTGAACGATCTGCCAAAGAGTCGAAAACAGCCAATGGACGAAGGTTTGCAAACAATCCCAAAGATTTACGCATACGCAACAAACCTTGTTCGGGACGCACCTTAGCCTTAGGATCGTTATCATATTTAGGATCGCCTATCGCTCCGAACAATACGACATCTGATTTTTCACATACGGCATGTGTTTCTGCAGGATAGGGATCACCCACTGCATCGATGGCACAGGCTCCTACCAATGCTTTTTCATATTTAAAGGTATGGTTGTATTTTTTTGCAACCGCATCCAATACTTTTACGGCTTCTCCGACAATTTCCGGACCTATGCCATCTCCAGGCAAAAGTGCAATTTTCAATTCCATTTTCGTTATTTTATCTTATTTAATTTAAATTTATCTCTTATCGCTCACTCACTATCCATTGCTCCGAATCCATTATGCAGGCACTATTTTATATAAATCTGTCAAAATCCACCCACATCTCCATATTTGTAAATCTACGGAATGGTTATCCCTCTCACTAGTTATCCCACTATTTCAAAAGTATGGTTCCTCCGTATCCGGGTTTTAAAATATTTTCGGCACTGCAAATCACAACGCTTTTCACTCCGCTGCCAATAGCCTTGAATGCATTTTCGAGTTTAGGCAACATCCCGTCAGCAACAATACCCTGAGATTTCAATTCGGCAAATTTCTCAACCGTAATTTCAGGTATTACACTATCATCGTTATTCACATCCATCAAAACGCCCTGTTTTTCGAAACAATATACCAATTCGACATCGCACAAAGATGCCATTCCAACTGCAACCGTCTGGGCAACAGTATCGGCATTGGTATTAAGCAACGATCCATCGGCGTCATCATATGTTATAGGTGCAACAACTACTGTAAATCCGGCATTCATCAATGTTTTTGCCGTCGATGCGCCGAATTTTTCCACAACGGGATCGCCTACGAATCCATAATCTATCGGAGTTGACGCACGACGTTTTGAAACAATAAATTTACCATCGGCTCCACTAAGACCTACAGAGTTACAACCAATATACTGCAACTTACTAACAATCGTTTTGTTAACAAGTCCCGCGTAAACCATGGTCACCACTTTCAAAGTTTCACCATCTGTAACACGGCGGCCATTTATCATTTGTGTCTCAATACCAAGGGCTTTGGATATATGTGTAGCAATCTTGCCGCCTCCGTGGACCAATATCTTATCACCTTTCAAAGCAGCAAAATCCTTAAGAAACTTATCCAGTTTCTCCGGGTTATCAACAATATTACCGCCTATTTTAACAACTTTCAACATATCGGCACACAGAGGTTTTTACATTATTAATCAATTACTTACAATATATTACCAATCGTTGTTCGGTTTACATTATCAACATTAAGCTGTTAATACTTTACGTAAAGATGTTAAGAACTGATCAGCATGCTCTTTGGTGATATTCAAAGCCGGAAGCAAACGGAACACATTCTTATTACCTGACGAACCGACAAACACTTTTTCGTCGAACAGCAGTTTTTTGCGAAGGTCAGCCGTATCATAAGGCATCTCAACCCCTATCATCAAACCACGTCCCCGTACCTCTTTGATCTGAGGCATCTTCCTAAGTTCACCCATCAAATAATCACCCATCACACGTGCATTTTCAATAAGATTATGTTCCATAATTTCATCAGCTACCGCAATAGCTCCCGCACATGCCAGATGATTACCTCCGAATGTTGTTCCCAACATACCGTATTTAGGCATGAATTTAGGTGAAATAGCAATAGCCCCTATCGGGAAACCATTGGCCAACCCTTTGGCCATCGTGTATATATCGGCTGAAACACCTGCCCAATCGTGCGAATAATAGGTACCTGTACGACCACAGCCACATTGCACGCTATCGGCAATATATACCGCATCATACTTATCGCACAGTTCACGTATCTTTCTCAAAAACTCCTTGCTGGCTACTCTGATTCCACCCACACCCTGAATACCTTCAATAATTACAGAAGATATTTCATTTTCAGCAAATGCCTTTTCCAAAGCAGCTTCATCATTAAGAGGAACGAAAATAACATTGTCAGTTTTATTCACCGGAGCCGCTATATTAGGATTATCTGTCGCAGCTGCTGCCATCGAAGTACGCCCGTGAAAAGATCCTTTCATGGCAATGACTTTCTTTTTACCATTATGGAAAGAGGCAAGTTTAATCGCATTTTCATTGGCTTCCGCTCCAGAATTGCACATAAACAACTGATAATCCTCCTTGCCGGAGAGTTTTCCCAGTTTTTCGGAAAGCTCCTTTTGCTGTTCTATAATGACAGAATTGGAATAGAAGCCTATTTTATTCAACTGTTTGGTGACCATATCCACATAATGCGGATTTGTATGTCCTATCGATATAACGGCATGACCGCCATACATATCAAGATATTTGGTTCCCTTATCATCCCATACGTAGGAACCTTCCCCTTTTACTATATTAATATCCCACACGGGATAAACATCGAACATTTTCATTAGCTTCTCCTCCTGTTTTTTAGTTTAAGATCAGGTATTATAATCCCCTCTCATATTTTAAGGTCTATTGTGCAAAACGTATGAAAAACGTGACATCAATCGTTAAAATGCCGACGCTTTCAATCGAAGTCCTTCTTTTTCGTCCAAGCCGAACATAATGTTCATATTCTGAACAGCTTGTCCCGATGCACCTTTCAACAGGTTATCGATAGCACTCATAACCAACAATTTATCGCCATGTTTTTCAAGTGAAACGAGACATTTGTTAGTATTTACAACCTGTTTGAGATTTATATTTTTATCACTTACATGAGTAAAGACCGCATCCTTATAATAATCCTTATATAAAGCTTTGGCATCCTCTATGGTCAAGTCGGAATTGATATATATAGAGGCTATAATACCTCTTGTAAAATCACCGCGATATGGAATAAAGTTGATTTCTCCCGCAAAATCAGGCATCAACTTTTTAACGCTCTCACCTATTTCGCGCAAATGCTGATGTTCGAACGCCTTATACACTGACAAATTATTGGCTCTCCAGCTAAAATGCGATGTAGCGGCCAATTTTTGTCCTGCACCTGTCGAACCCGTAGCAGCCGAAATATGGACATCTCCCTTAAGCTGACCATTAGCGGCAAGAGGTAAAAGTCCCAACTGAAGACATGTTGCAAAACATCCCGGATTGGCAATATTCATCGCTGTACGGATTAATTCCCTGTTCATTTCTGGCAAACCGTAAACAAATTGCCTTCCGTTTATCGAGGAAGAAGCCTTCAGACGGAAATCCTGACTCAAATCTATAATACGGATATTATCCGGAATCGGATTAGCTTCAAGAAATTTACGGGCATCACCATGTCCCACACAAAGAAACATTACATCTATATCCGTTCCTATCGTATCTGTAAAACGCATATCGGTATCACCCAGCAAATCGGCATGCACGTCACTCAGCAAGTTTCCTGCATTACTGTTGCTGTGTACATACACCAACTCTACCCCCGGATGATTTACAAGTATACGGATAGCTTCGCCACCCGTATAACCTGCACCTCCTATAATACCGACACGTACCTTATTCTTCATTGTTTACCTTATAATATATTCTATTCTGATTGCCGAATATCTTACCGAAACCTTTGATATCATCACTTGTCCAGTCGCTCATCAATTCTCCGTAAGCACCGAATTTATTACTCATCAAATCATGCTTGCTTTCAATTCCAACTACCACAAAACGATATGGATAAAGATCTACGATAACATCACCACTCACGGTACGCTGACTGCTGGTAAGCATAGCTTCAAAATCACGCATTACCGGATCATAATATTGTCCTTCATGCAGATAATTACCATAGAATGCTGCAATTTGATCTTTCCAGAACAACTGCCATTTGGTCAATGTATGTTTTTCAAGCATATGGTGACTCTTTATGATTACCATAGGAGCAGCAGCTTCAAAACCTACACGTCCCTTGATACCTATAATAGTATCTCCTACGTGCATATCACGACCTATTGCATAAGGAGCTGCAATAGCCTGCAATGCCTGAATGGCTGCAATCCGATCATCGAAATGTTTGCCATCAAGACCGACAAATTCACCCTTTTCAAAAGTAAGAACCACACGACGAGGTTTCGTCTCTTTCAACTGAGAAGGATAAGCCTCTTCAGGGAGTGTCTGATTAGATGTCAGAGTCTCTTTACCTCCGATAGATGTACCCCAAATACCCTGATTAATAGAATATTCGGCTTTTTTGAAGTCGAAGTCTACTCCATGACTACGCAGATATTCGATCTCTTCTTCACGGCTAAGACGTTTTTCACGAATCAATGCAATAACATCTATTTCCGGGGCTATGATATTGAATACCATATCGAAACGCACCTGATCGTTACCTGCTCCAGTACTTCCGTGACACAGAAAATCAGCACCTATTTCTTTCGCATATTTAGCAATGGCCGTTGCCTGAGACATACGTTCCGAACTTACAGAAATCGGATATGTCGAATTTTTAAGCACATTGCCAAAAATCATATATTTAATAGCTGTATTATAATAATCCTGAGTAACGTCGAGAGCTACATAGCTTGCAACGCCCAATGCATAAGCACGTTCTTCGATTTTTTTAAGTTCTTCTTTGGAAAATCCACCAGTATTTGCAAGTGCAGCATGCACTTCCAAACCCATCTCTTTAGAGAGGTAAACAGCGCAATATGAAGTATCGAGACCACCGCTGAATGCAAGAACTACCTTTTTTTTCATTTTATTTGATTTTTAAATTCTTAATTATTTCAGGTTCATCGACTTTCACCTTATCCTCAGCAGGATCGAACAACATTGCTGTACAAAGACAATTTTTACGATTCTTACTTGTGAGAATAGTATAGTTGACACAACTTTCACATCCTTTCCAGAATTGTTCGTCGTCAGTAAGTTCGGCATAGGTTACTGGTCTGTAACCCAGTTCATAATTGATTTTCATTACTGCAAGTCCGGTAGTCAATCCGAACAATTTTGCTCCTGGAAATTTCTTCAAAGAAAGGAAAAAATTAGCCGTTTTGATAGCTTTGGCAAGTCCGAGTTTTCGGAATTTTGGGTTGATAATCAATCCTGAATTGGCTACATAATCTCCATGGCCCCAAGATTCTATATAACTGAACCCGGCCCATGTATCATCTTTGTGAAAAGCTATCACAGCTTTACCTTCACGCATTTTCCCGGCAACATACTCTGCGGTACGTTTAGCTATCCCCGTACCTCTTGCCTTGGCAGATTCGGCCATTTCGTCGCAAATGGCCTGAGCAAATTTGGCATGCTCCTGCGAAGCTACCATTACATCAAAATCTTCTATTGTCATTTTACCCGCAAAAAAATAATTTAAAAGCTAAAGTAAAAACGGTGATTCGACATCATCATCTTTATTTACATAACAATTCGCAAAATTATGAAAAAATTATAAGATTCGGACAAAACCACACTTTAAGTTTATTTTTTTATCACTTTTCACACTTAAAACGTGAAATAATCTTATTCAAAATGATTTTCTATTTTTCATGGCACAGAATTTGCCTACATTTGAACAATATAGGATACGGAGGGTACGTTCAGACTGAAAACTTAAGTTTATACACCTTGAAATCATTTTTCCTTATTATAATATTGAAACAAAACATTCAACAACATGAACATATTATTAACAATTATTAATACATTATTGATTATGACACACGCAATGCCCAAACTTCCGTATGCAATGGATGCATTGGAACCTAACATGAGTCAAGAGACCCTGGAATATCACTATGGCAAACATCTTCAGACTTACATCAACAATTTAAACAATTTGGTCATTGGAACCAAATATGAAAATTCACCTTTGGAATATATTGTGTCAAATGCGGATGGGCCACTGTTCAACAATGCTGCACAAGCATGGAATCACACATTCTTCTTTGAATCCTTCTCCCCTACTCCCCAACAAGCTCCGACAGGAAAATTACTCGAAGCAATAAACCGTGATTTTGGTTCTTTCGATGCGTTTAAAGAGCAATTCACTAAAGCTGCCGTAGGTATTTTCGGTTCCGGATGGGCATGGTTGGTCACAAATGACGCTGGAGTACTGTCAATAGTAAGCGAATCGAATGCAGGAAATCCATTGACCAAGGGATTACGTCCTTTGTTGACATGCGACGTGTGGGAACATGCATATTATATAGATTACAGAAACAGTCGCCCAAATTTCTTAAATGCATTTTGGAATGTGGTGGATTGGGAAAAAATCGAAAAAAGATATGAAGAAAAATAGCCGTTGAACACTCTCAGAAAGCATAATAAAACGAACGGCAGGGTCATAAAGATCCTGCCGTTCGTTTTATTATAAAAAATACTTTATAAAAAATTTTATTTTTAGTTCGCAGTCCCATTTTTTTTTGGTAATTTTGGCGGATGATCATTTATACTCTCCTTGAGATAATTCTATAATAATAACTTAATATATTTTCCGACTATGAAAATGCACAATTTTAATGCAGGTCCATCTATTCTGCCGAGAATAGCTATTGAAAACGCAGCTAAAGCGATTCTTGATTTCAACGGCTCAGGATTGTCTCTGTTGGAAATCTCTCACCGTACAAAAGATTTTGAAGCAGTCAATAATGAAGCTATCGATCTGTTCCGTGAATTGTTAGAGATTCCTGACAATTACAAAATCATATTCCTGGGAGGTGGTGCCAGCACACAATTCTTGGATGTTCCATACAATTTGCTCGAAACAAAAGCAGGATATGTACAAACTGGCGTATGGGCTAAAAAAGCCATGAAAGAAGCTAAAAATTTCGGTCAGGTAGAAGTACTCGCTTCATCAGAAGATAAAAATTATACTTATATTCCTAAAGGATATGAAATACCTACCGATTTGGATTATCTTCACATCACAACAAACAACACAATATACGGTACAGAATATAAAACAGATATAGATTCTCCCGTACCTTTGGTTGCAGATATGAGTTCAGATATCTTGAGCCGTCCGGTAGATGTGAAAAAATACGGACTTATCTATGGCGGTGCACAAAAAAACATGGGCCCTGCCGGTGTTACTTTCGTAATCGTACGTGAAGACATACTTGGTAAAGTTAGCCGTCCTCTGCCTTCAATGGTAGACTACCGCATACACATTTCAAACAACTCTATGTTCAATACTCCTCCTGTATTCGCTATTTATGTTGTTAAAGAAACTCTTAAATGGCTTAAATCTATCGGTGGCGTAAAAGAAATTCAAAAACGTAATCAGGAAAAAGCAGAATTGCTTTACAACGAAATAGACCGTAACCCATTGTTCGTAGGAACTGCCGTTAAAGAAGACCGTTCATTAATGAATATCTGCTTCGTAATGAACGAACAGTATAAAGATCTTGAAGGTGCATTCCTCGAATTCGCAAAAAGCAAAGGTATGGTCGGCGT
>CASFSC010000111.1 GCA_949296995.1 uncultured Alistipes sp.
TATTAGTTTATTTTTATTACTGTTGGGATGTAATCGTAATAACTCAGAAAACGTGGTTGGGCCGATTTTATTTGATCTTGATTCCGATCAATTGGATTCCAGTAAACTTGATATTAAAAAGCTACCTCTTCAAACAGAGGAAGATTTTCTGCTCGGGCAAATAGGAAAAGTTGAATTGTATAATGATAAGATTTTTATCTTGGAAACGAGTCCGTCGCAGGAATATTTTATGTTTGTATTTGATACTGCAGGACGATTTATTAATAGTTTTGGACGAAAGGGTAGAGGTCCACAGGAAGTGATTGCCCCAACATCGTTTTCTATAGATAATAATAGAGTCGGAGTGGTATCTCCTAATTTGAACAGAATAAATTATTATTCGGCAGATAATTATGAGTTTATGTATAGTCGACCGTTGCCATTCACTGCCCGTGAGTTTGTATGTACTTCTGATGGTGATATGGTTTGGTCTAATCGGGTTTATAATGTATCAGATGATATATTACAAAATTGTTATCTCTTAACAGATTCTATAGATTTGAATCCTAAGAAAGGATTTATAAAGCGTATTAACTCGAGTGGATACCAGACAGGGCCAATATCTCAAATGTTTAGATTTAATGATGAAGTTAGAGTATTTGACAGTTATAATCCTATTATTTATACGATAAAGGATGGAACGATATCTCCTGTTTATACTCTTATATTTGATAAATTAAAATTACCATCTGAAGAATTTATTAATAAAAATAACCAGTCTCCAGCTTTTTTTAATGAATTGCAGCAATCCGAATATGTCTCATATTTTACGTTTAATGAAACTAAAGACAATATTTTTTCAGTTTTTATAGTGCAGGATGTAGTTTACTGTGGCTTATTTGATAAAAATAGCGGGGAGGGATACGCTATGTCACGAGAAAAGTTTAAAAATAAAACAGGTATATCTCTTGAAGGACATATTAGTACTATTGGAGACTATTTTGTCGTTGCCGTTAATGAAAATGATAAAGAAAATCCTGTGTTATATATGTTTAAAACCAGATAGTAATTATGATGTTATTATATGGATTAAAAAATAAATGGACCTTTAAATTAAGGTCCATTTATTTTTTAATAATAGGTTTATATTAAAGATTTAACTAATTCATTTAAATTGTTGTTACTTAAAATTAGTCTTTCAATTTTGCTGAAAGGAATTCTCTGTTCATACGGGCAATGTGAGCTATCGATATGCCTTTAGGACATTCAGCCTCGCAAGCTCCGGTATTTGTACAGTTACCGAATCCCAATTCATCCATTTTAGCAACCATGGCTTTTGCACGACGAGCTGCTTCAACACGACCTTGTGGCAGTAAAGCCAATGAGGATACACGTGCAGATACAAACAACATCGCTGAACCATTCTTACAAGTAGCGACACATGCTCCACAACCGATACATGCTGCAGCATCCATACTTTCTTCAGCCTTTGGACGAGGAATAGGAATCGCATTTGCATCAGGGACTCCTCCTGTGTTTACCGATATGAAACCTCCTGCCTGGAGTATTTTATCGAAAGCGCTACGGTCTACTGCAAGGTCTTTGATTACAGGAAATGCGCGTGAACGCCATGGTTCGATAGTAATAGTATCTCCATCTTTGAACTTACGCATGTGCAACTGGCAAGTCGTAATTTCTTCGTCGGGTCCATGAGCATGTCCGTTGATATGCAACGAGCACATACCGCATATCCCTTCGCGGCAGTCGTGATCGAATACAACAGGTTCTTCACCCTTAAGTATCAGGTTGTTGTTCAGAATATCCAGCATCTCCAGAAATGATGTGTCAGGAGAGATATTTTCTACTGTATAATTTACAAAAGCGCCTTTAGCCTTAGCATTTTTTTGACGCCATATTTTTAATTTGAAATTCATCGTTCTTCTGATTTAAAGGTAAAATTAATCCTTGTAGTTACGCTGTGCAAGGTGTACTGCTTCGAACTTAAGCTCTTCCTTATGCATTATAGGTTCTTTGTCTGGACCGGTATATTCCCAAACAGCTACATATGCATAATTATTGTCATCACGCAAAGCTTCACCTTCCGGAGTTTGATATTCTTCACGGAAGTGCCCTCCGCATGATTCATTACGGTTCAAAGCGTCACGTGCCATAAGTTCGCCCAGTTCGAGGAAGTCAGCAACACGTATTGCTTTTTCAAGTTCCTGATTGAATTCTTCGTTTTTACCGGGAACGCGTACATTTTCCCAAAATTCTTTGCGAAGTTTTTGTATTTCAACAATGGCTTTTTCAAGACCAGCCTTGTTACGAGCCATACCGATCAGTTCCCACATTATGTTACCAAGCTTTTTGTGAAGGTCGTCGACAGAATCTTTACCATTGATCGATAGCAGTTTGGCAATTTTTTCTCTGACACCTTTTTCAGCTTCTTCAAATTCAGGACTATTGGTATTGACCTTAGGAGATTGAATTTCTTTAGACAAGTAATCACCTATCGTGTAAGGAAGGATGAAATATCCGTCGGCAAGACCTTGCATAAGTGCGGATGCTCCTAAACGGTTAGCTCCGTGATCAGAGAAGTTGGCTTCACCGATAGCATAAAGACCAGGAATGGTAGTCATAAGATTATAGTCAACCCATATACCACCCATTGTATAGTGAACTGCGGGGTATATCATCATTGGTTCATGATATGGGTTTACATCAGTGATCTTTTCGTACATCTGGAAAAGATTACCGTAACGTTCTTTGATAACCTGTTCTCCGAGTCGTTCGATAGCCGTTCCAAAATCGAGGAATACAGCCAATCCGGTATCATTTACACCATATCCTGCATCACAACGTTCTTTAGCTGCACGAGATGCAACATCACGAGGTACAAGGTTTCCGAAAGCAGGGTAACGGCGTTCCAAATAGTAATCGCGATCTTCTTCCGGAATCTGTGAAGCTTTTATCTGTTTTTTACGCAGTTTTTCTACATCTTCTTTTTTCTTCGGTACCCATATACGTCCATCGTTACGCAGAGATTCCGACATAAGGGTTAATTTAGACTGCTGTGTGCCGTGAACAGGAATACAAGTAGGGTGAATTTGAGTGAAACATGGATTTGCGAACATTGCACCCTTTTTGTAGCATTGCCATGCTGCAGATCCGTTTGAGTTCATTGCATTTGTCGAGAGGAAGAAAACGTTTCCATAACCACCAGATGCGATTACAACGGCATGAGCACCGAAACGTTCGATTTCACCTGTTACGACGTTACGTGTAATGATACCTCTTGCTTTACCGTCTATCATTACGAGGTCGAGCATTTCGTGACGAGGGTAGCTTTTTATGTTTCCTCGTGCGATTCCGCGGTTCAAGGCAGCATATGCACCCAAAAGAAGTTGCTGTCCGGTTTGACCGCGGGCATAAAATGTACGCGATACCTGAGCACCCCCGAAAGAACGGTTTGCCAGAAGACCTCCGTAATCACGTGCAAAAGGTACTCCTTGAGCTACGCACTGGTCTATAATTGAGTTGGAGACTTCAGCCAAACGGTAAACGTTTGCTTCGCGAGCACGATAGTCACCTCCTTTTATTGTGTCATAAAACAGACGGAATACCGAGTCGTTATCGTTTTGATAGTTTTTAGCAGCATTTATACCACCCTGTGCAGCTATAGAGTGTGCACGGCGTGGAGAGTCGCTGATGCAGAATACTTTTACGTTGTAACCGAGATCTCCCAAAGAGGCAGCTGCAGATGCACCTCCGAGTCCGGTTCCTATAACAATAATATCGAGTTTTCTCTTGTTAGCAGGGCTTACAACTTTAATATCGGCCTTGTGTTTGCTCCATTTTTCGGCCAATGGGCCCTGTGGAACTTTTGAATCTAACTTTGTCATAGTATATGTTTTCTTATTTTTTACTTGTGAGTTGGATAAATTAGCATGCTCCGCCACACATACTGCGAAGGAAGAATACTACGGCTACCAATGCGAAGCCGAGGAATATTATAGTGGCAACGATATTGGCTAACACTTTTAGTCTTTTCAACCACACTTTGTTGTTCCAGCCTATTGTTTGGAAAGCGCTCCAAAAACCATGTGTAAGGTGGAACCAGATAGCAGCGAACCAAATAATGTATATTATTGTATATACAGGGCTGCTGAATAATGCTGCAATATAGGCAGCTCCATCAGTTGGGGAGTAAGGGCCTAAGTTGTGGTTTCCGATAATTTCGGCAAACTGCATGTTGTACCAGAAATTGTAGAGGTGTAAAATAAGGCCGAGCAATACGATAATACCCAGAACGAGCATATTTTTCGAAGCCCATTGGACTCCTGGTTCATTTGCAGCCACGGCATAACGTTGTGTTCCGCGTGCACGTCTGTTCTGGATAGTTAGGATAAATGCGTACACAAAATGTACTACTGCGCCAAAAGCAAGTATGACCGTTCCGAGAAGAGCATACCAGTTGGCACCGAGGAATTCACATATCATGTTGTAAGCATCGGTCGAGAAAATGGCCGCAATGTTCATACACATGTGAAATAAC
>CASFSC010000112.1 GCA_949296995.1 uncultured Alistipes sp.
CAAGCATTGATATTCGACTCAGTGTTCAACTCGTTTCGTGGCATTATCGCATATTTCCGCATAATGAACGGCACGATACACACAGGTGAAAGGGTAAAATTTTTCAATACAGGCAGTCAGTACGATGCCGATGAAATAGGCGTGCTGAAACTGAAAATGCATCCTCGCAATGAACTTAAGGCCGGCGATGTAGGCTACATAATATCAGGCATAAAAACTTCCACGGACGTCAAAGTCGGCGATACAATTACCTCCGTAGACAATCCTGCAAAAGAAGCTATAGCCGGTTTTGAAGATGTCAAGCCTATGGTTTTCGCAGGACTCTATCCTGTAGAATCGGACGAATACGAAGATTTACGTGCTTCCTTGGAAAAGCTCCAGCTTAATGATGCCTCTCTCACATTCGAACCGGAATCTTCACTTGCCCTCGGATTCGGTTTCAGATGCGGTTTTCGGGGCCTATTGCATATGGAACTCATCCACGAACGTCTATATAGGGAATTCGACATGGATGTCATCACCACCGTTCCCAACGTTTCGTACAAAGTACACACTAAAAAGGGAGAAGTAGTGGATGTCCATAATCCGTCAGGACTACCGGAACCGACCATGATAGATTATATCGAAGAACCTTATATTCTGGCACAAATAATTACAAAAACCGACTATTTGGGTAATGTAATAAAACTTTGTATCGATAAACGCGGTACGTTAAAAAATCAGACTTTCATATCTCAAGACAGGGTAGAGGTCAATTTCGACATGCCGCTTTCAGAAATAGTATTTGACTTTTATGATCGGCTGAAAAGTATCTCACGAGGCTATGCATCGTTCGATTATCACCAAACAGGATATGCCAGAAGTCAACTTGTAAAACTAGATATACTTCTGAACGGAGAGCCGGTCGACGCATTGTCATCCTTGATATATCATACTCATGCTTATGATTTCGGACGTAAAATGTGTGAAAAGCTCAAGGAATTGATTCCACGCCAACAATTTGACATAGCAATACAGGCTGCCATAGGAGCCAAAATCATAGCACGCGAAACCGTCAAGGCAGTACGTAAAGATGTTACAGCCAAATGTTACGGTGGCGATATCAGCCGTAAGCGTAAATTGCTTGAAAAGCAAAAAAAAGGGAAAAAACGTATGAGACAAGTTGGCAATGTTGAAGTACCTCAAGAAGCATTTTTGGCAGTATTGAAAATGGACTAACTAAACTTCTACACATATGAGCTACAAACCATCACAAGCGAGGTATGACAAGATGTTATACCGACGTTGCGGTAAAAGCGGACTGCAATTACCTGCTATATCACTCGGATTATGGCAAAACTTCGGCAGTGTCAACGATTTCGACAAAGGACGCCAAATCTTACTGGATGCATTCGATAACGGCATTACCTACTTTGATCTTGCCAATAATTACGGTCCGGAACCTGGAAGTGCTGAAACTAATTTCGGCAAGGTTATGGCCAACGAATTCAAACCATACCGAGATGAATTGATAATCGCATCGAAGGCAGGTTATACGATGTGGGATGGACCTTATGGAGACTGGGGCTCCCGCAAATATCTTGTGGCAAGTTGCGATCAAAGTCTTAAACGCATGGGCTTGGACTATGTCGATATTTTTTATTCACACCGTTACGATCCCAATACACCGATAGAAGAAACGATGGGTGCTTTGGATTACATAGTTCGTTCAGGACGAGCTTTATATGCAGCAATTTCCAACTACCCGGCTGAACAAGCAGCAAAAGCCATTAAAATTCTAAGAGAATTAGGTACTCCATGTATAGCTCATCAGATCAAATATTCGATGATTATTCACAATATAGGAGATAGTTTATTCAGGTTGCATGCAAAAGAGGGAATAGGATGCGTATCGTTTTCGCCTTTAGCCCAAGGTCTTTTGAGCGACAAATATTTGAACGGTATACCGGAAGGTTCTCGGGCATCACGCAATGGCAGTCTCGACAGAGATTTTGTGAATGAAAATATCAGTCGTGTTCATAAATTGAATAAGATAGCGGAAAGGCGAGGTCAAAGTCTTGCACAAATGGCTATTTCATGGCAGTTATACGACAACAGGGTGACTTCCGTTCTGACAGGAGCGAGTTCCAAAGAACAGTTGGAAAACAACCTTGGTGCATTATCCAATTTAACATTTACCCGTGAAGAATTACAGGAAATAGATGCTATAATAAAATAGTTTTTATACCTTTGCAGTATAGGATGCGAAAATAGCTCAGTCGGTAGAGCATTAGCTTCCCAAGCTAAGGGTCGCGGGTTCGAATCCCGTTTTTCGCTCAAAACTTTAAAAGCCAACTTTACGTATGTACGACTAAAGTTGGCTTTTTTATTACATGAAACCCATTAAAAAAGGATTTTATATCGACAATTATAGTTTTAATAACATATACAAAAAGACTTGCAAACAACAAATTGTTCTATATAAACTAAACATAAAGGTAGCAGTCAATATATTCTATAGATATGCATTTTCATGCATTTAATTCAATATTAAACAAATAGACTATTTCAGCGCATATTACCTGCAACTTTATTTATCATTTTAATACATATCTTAAAATAAATTGACTACAATACACAACGATTTATATATTTAATATTTTTATATCATAAACGCATATTTTATTATTTTTCAACAATTAAATTATTTAAATCGTTATAAAATATACTATGAAAAAATACTGTATTATATTACTTTTATTATTTTTTGGATTTTCGCTAAAAGCACAATCAACATTCAAATATACTTCTACTAACCTGAATTTAAGGACAGAGCCTAACACTTCCAGCAAAATATTAATTGTACTTCCAGCAGGCACAATGGTCAAAATGGAAGAAGATTGTAATTGCGAATGGATTCTCGTTTCATATAAAGAAAATATCGGATATGTATACTCAAAATATCTGACAAACAACAAAACGTCTACATCCTTAACAACACAAAACTCAAATATAAAATATTATTATAATTCTGCTGGCGAAAAAGTACAATCTCCCACTCACTATAATTCTCCACCAGAAGGAGCTACAGCGTTATGTAATGATGGCACATATAGTTTCAGCAGAAATAGACGAGGCACATGTTCTTCATCACGGAGGAGTTGCAAAATGGCTATAATTACCTAATCAATATAAAATTAATTTACAAACATTTAGAATTAGCGCTGTTTTCCATATTTCTACTGTATCTCTACAATAAGTTTTATATTTCCAGCTATCATCCAAATCAATTCATTATCAAATTCAAAATTTAAGGAACATATCAAAAAAATGTAAATCATGACTTTAATTTTGTACCTTTGTTATTAGAAAATCCTACTCTAAACTCCTGTTATTATGTACAAAAACAGCATAATATTATTACTGCTGGCTCTTTTCTCTGTTTTTTCAGTCTCGGCTGCTACAGAAAGCTATACGATAAAAGGCAAGGTGATAGACAAACTTTCACGTAAACCATTAGCTTTCGTCGATGTATTCATAACCGGACAAGAAAACAAAGGTACATCCACTGATACGGCGGGACTATTCTCAATAAACATACAACCTGGCATATACAGTCTGACTGCATCTTCATTAGGGTACAAAAGTACAGTCACTCCGGAATATATCGTATCGGCCGCAACACCTTTCATAAATATAGAACTGGAAGAAGACGCAACCCAACTCGAAGCGGTAACCGTTAAACCCTCGCCATTCCGAAGGGTTGCGGAAAGTCCTGTCAGCATGAAAATTATCGGACTTCGTGAAATAGAAAAAAGCCCCGGTTCAAACCGAGATATCTCACGTATAGTCAGATCGTACCCAGGGGTATAGTTTTCACCTATAGGATATCGTAATGACCTCATAGTTCGTGGTGGAGGTCCTTCTGAAAACCGATTCTTCATGGATGGCATCGAAATTCCTAATATAAACCACTTTGCAACTCAGGGAGCATCAGGAGGTCCTGTCAGCATTGTAAATTCCGATTTGATTCGTGAAATTAATTTTTACACAGGTTCGTTCCCTGCCGACAGATCAGGGGCATTGAGTTCAGTATTGGATTTCAAATTACGGGATGGCAATCCCGACAAACAAACTTTCAAAGCAACCCTCGGGGCTTCAGAAGTGGGTATCACAGGAAGCGGACATGTGGGAGAAAAAACGACATATCTGTTTTCGCTAAGACAATCTTACCTGCAATTTCTGTTCAAAATGTTGGGACTGCCTTTTTTGCCCAATTATATTGACGGACAAATAAAAGTAAAAACTAATTTCTCTGAAAAAGACGAACTTACAATACTGGCTCTTACCGGTATAGACAACATGAAGCTCAATACGGATCAAAAAGGTGAAGAAGCGGAATATCTGTTAAGTTACCTTCCTCGACTGAGACAGGAAACATATACGATAGGTGCATCATACAGACATTATGCAGGCAAACATGTACAAACCGTATCGCTCAGCCATAATTACCTTAACAATCGTAATATAAAATATTTGAATAACGATGAATCTTCGCCCGACAACCTCACTTTACGACTCAGGGCAGTTGAACAGAAAACAACATTAAGGGCTGAAAACAGATCCTATCTCGGACGTTGGACCGTACGTGAAGGGGTAGAGTTAAGCTATTCGAGCTATACCAACTCTACTTTTCAAAGACTTTATCTTGGTCAGTCACAATTACTCGACTATCACACATGGCTCGGCACTTTAAGATGGGGAATGTTTGCAGGAGCAGACTATACCTCAGCGGACAAAAGGCTGACAGTATCGGCTGGCATACGCACCGATGGTGCAAATTATTTGACCCAAATGAAACAATTCTGGCGTCAACTGTCACCACGTGCATCCATATCGTATGCATTGAGCGACAAATGGTCTGTGAGCGGAAGTGCCGGAATATATTATCAATTACCATCTTTCACAGCCTTGGGCTATAAAGACAATAGTGGCAGACTTGTAAATCATGATTTAAAATACATGAGGGTTTCAGAAACTTCTGCCGGTTTCGATTGGCGACTGAGGGACAGGCTGATTGTTTCCATAGAAGGATTTTATAAATACTATACTGATATTCCTCTATCACTCAAAGACAGTATTCCTCTGACATGTAAAGGAAACGATTACGGAACGGTAGGTGATGAAAGGCTCGTTTCGACAGCTGAGGGACGTGCTTACGGGATTGAAATGATGGTAAAATGGCAAATTCCCGGAAAGGTTAATATTGTAGGATCGGCAACAGTATTCAAAAGCGAATATCGTAATGACCGCCACTCAAAATATATAGCTTCAGCATGGGACAACCGATTCGTATTGAACCTCAGCGGGACTTACGACCTGCCTAAAACATGGAGCATAGGTGCAAAAATAAGTGCCATAGGAGGCGCGCCATATACCCCATACGACATTGAAAAATCATCTCTCAAAGAGGCTTGGGATGCACAAGGAAAACCATATTACGATTATGCGTTATATAATACAGGCCGTTTATCTTCATTTGCCCAACTCGACTTGCGTATAGACAAAACATTCTACTTCAAGAAATGCATGTTGGGAATTTACGTAGATTTACAAAATGTTACCGGCAGTAAATTACGTCAACCCGACGTATTGATGAGTACCGAGATAATCGAAAATCCATCGGCTCCATTATCGGAACAACGATATAAAATGAAATATATAGCTCAGGAAAGCGGCACTTTGGTTCCGACACTCGGATTGACCGTGGAATTTTAACAATAGAATCAGTTGCGACGTTATACATTATCTTTTAAGGATGATTATCATCACCGAAACGATTATCATTATAACGCCGATAAATATTTTATATGTAAACGGTTCACCAAAAATCATTATACCGACAACAACAGCTGTTACCGGTTCCATAGCTCCAAGTACAGATGTCAGGGTAGACCCGATTCTTTTCACAGCCTGTACCAATGCCAGATTGGAAACTATCGTAGGAATTATTGCAAGCATAATCAGGTTGAATGCAGAAAAGTAATCAGGCACAATCTGTATACCGCCTCTCACTTCGGCATTTATAATGAACATAATCGAGCCGAACAAAAACACATAAAACGTAAGTTTCGGGCCTTTCATTCTTCTGACATGCAATCGATTTACAAAAACCAGATAAAGGGCATACGCAAGTGCCGATATCAATACTATCACAACACCCTCTACATTGACATCTCCTGTGGATTTATCAAATGACAAAAATATGACGCCAGCTACGGCCAATATAATTGCAATCAGCCTCGAGAAAGATCTCTTCTCTCTGAAAAAGGACATCATTATAACAGTTGTTATGACAGGATACATAAAATGGATAGTAGTGGCAATGCCGCTTCCCATATATTGATATCCCCATAGCAAAAAAGTGCTGAGGCATCATACAACACAGCCAATCCTATAAGTGGCAACAAATCGCCTCATTCAATATTAAAAGATTGTTTTGTAGCTGCGACGACAATTCCCAAAACGACACAAGCCAACGAAAATCTATAAACGAGAATAGAACTCATTTCCATTCCGGCATTCATAACAGGAATGGTAAACAAGGGAATCAACCCGAAACTCATGGAAGATATAATTCCATCGACATATCCCCTCATACCTTTCATATGCGACTCTATGTTATCAATTTTACACCGAGGGGCAAATGTACTATTTTTTTATACAAAGTTTCTTATCTTTGCACTCGCAACAAGGAATCTGTAAAGCACATACGATCCGTTGTTTTAATCATGAAAACACACGACGAACTGAAATCCATAGGAGAATTTATAGCTGAATATGCGACCCATCTGCTTGGTTCGGGAGTACATACTTCTCGTGTAGTCAGAAATTCCAAAAGAATAGGAGAATCGTTAGGAGTAGAGGTTCGAATGATCTCATTTCAAAAAACGGTCACCATAACGGTCAACGATGGAGCAACAATCCATACCGAGGTTGTGGATATTCCTGCTTTACCGATAAGTTTCGAATTGAATTCCGAGCTCAGCCAACTCAGTTGGGAAGCATACGACAAACAATTACCTCTGAATATTCTGAAACAAAAATATGAAGCAATCATTGCAAAGCCTAAAATCGACCGTATAGTCGTATTGATACTCGTAGGCCTTGCCAATGCCTCTTTCTGCTGGTTGTTCGGAGGAGACTGGTGTGCCGTGGCCATTGTATTTTCAGCCACAATGATAGGATTCAATGTAAAACAATACATGACGCGGAAAGGAATCAACCATCTGCTCGTATTTATGTTTTCGGCATTCATAGCATCCCTTTATGCTTCATCGGCATTGATTTTTAATTCAACGGCAGAAATAGCAATAGCTACCAGCGTACTGTTTCTCATACCGGGAGTGCCTCTTATAAACGGAGTACTCGATATTGTCGAAGGATATATTCTCGTGGGATTTTCACGCCTTGTGAATGCACTTCTGCTGGTCACATGTATAGCAATAGGACTTTCTCTTACACTTCTCATCGTTAAAAACAGTCTGTTATGATAGTGACCGATATTATTCTGGATGGAGTTTTCGCAGCAGTAGCGGCTATAGGGTTCGGAGCAATATCCGATCCTCCACTTAGGGCTTTTCCTTACATAGCAATACTTGCAGCCGTGGGACACGCATTAAGATTCTGCCTGATAAATTACCTGGGTGTAGACATTGCCACCGCATCATTTTGCGCTTCATTCACAATAGGCATGGGAAGCCTTTGGTTAGGTTCAATCATATATTGTCCGATGACTGTATTGTATATACCGGCCTTATTGCCCATGATTCCCGGAATGTATGCATATAAGGTTGTATTTTCGCTGATAATGTTCATGCAAAACATAAATATTCCGGAACTCGAACAGCAATATATGCAAACGATGTTCGTAAATGCAGTGGTAACGGGAAGTGTAATATTTATGCTGTCCGTAGGAGCGACTATTCCCGTTTTTATATTCAAGAGTAAGGCATACTCTCTCACAAGACGCAAAGATTAATATACAAACGACGGTATGGCAGAAATTTTTTGGGAAACAATAGCACAATACAACAGAGCGACATGGCCGTTCCAACTTATATTGGTATTAGCGGGAATTGTGCTGACCATACTTATGTATGTCAAACCTACCAGGATCATCAAAATATTG
>CASFSC010000113.1 GCA_949296995.1 uncultured Alistipes sp.
ATTCCTGCTTTTGCACTCGGGCCTCCTGTGATTACATTGAGCACAATGACTGTATCGGTTGACATATTGAAAACCACTCCGATACCATCGAATTCTCCTTCAAGAGATTCGTTGGTTTCTGCAAAATCCTTGGCAGGAATATATACCGAGTGTGGATCGAGTTTTTCAAGAAACAAAGGTATTACCTCTTCTGTCATGGAATCTATGTCGACTTTATCTACATAACGTGTGTCTATAAGTGACATAAGGGCGTCTATTTTGCTGTTGCCTGCATTACGCGACAATATGCTTTCGTTTCTTGACGAATCAGGTGTGGTTTTGAATATTATAGAACTGAATAAAACTCCTGCAACTATAGAACATGCTATGACGATTGGAAGTATTATGCTGAATTTACTGTTTTTGTACATTGGTTGAATATAATGTAAAAATGTGTTTGTGTAATTTGTGTAATTTTTCCCAAAATTAAATAACGTATGTGTCAGGTTATTTATTTCGGTAGTTGTATGTTAGTCCGAACCCAAATACGTAATTGAATTGTAACGGTCGATTATAAGGTGTTGTTGCCAGTTTGTCGAAATAAGTTGAAACGAATGCCGATATGGAGAAAAGTTTCCCTAATTTGTATTCCAGAGTATTATCAAACTGTACAGTGGTACGGTCTCCATAATTTGTGAAAGTATAAATATATGTTCTATATTTGAATTTATCTTTCCAAAAAGCTTTTTCGAAATTCAAACGGACAGAAGAACCGAGCGTACTGAGTTGTTTTTCTCCGGCGGGGACACCATGAGCTCCTACTGAAGAGAGACTGTCATTCAAGACAAAAGTCATACGTCCGGCAACGGGCGAAATATTTATTTCAAGCGCTTCTTTTAAATGTTTATAAGTAATACCTCCACCGATATCCAAAATACCGGGAGCCATAAAATCTGATACAAGTATATGCTCGGTCATTGATTTATACCCTTTTGTAAACTGGCTTTGGAAATTTACAGTGGCCCCGTATGACCAGTTTTTGCTCATTTTCCAGCTTGTACCTGCATGGAATATGAATAAGTCTTCATTTTTGAATGTTTCACCTTCGATATTGGACATTCCGTAACGAGCATCGAAACTGTAGTCGAAACTGAATTTGTCAAGGGTATAAACATGTTTAAAAAGAAAAGTCTCACGTCCTGAAAATGTATTTTGTCCCCCCCTTTCCCAGTTGTCGAAGATGGTTTGGTTGAGGGTTAGTCCGGCATCGAGTGAAACGGTATTCCGTTCTTTGCGTATACGTCGCTTCTCGGCCAGGTATTTTGCTTCGCTGAAGTACTGATTTTCGAATGTTGACGATATGTTGCGGACAGTATCTTTTTTTATGGGGGCAGTTATTTTGTCAGGGGCTACTTTTGAGATTGAAAACTGTGCTTTGGCGGCACCTGCTCCTAACATTAAAATTATTGTAATTATGAACGGTTTTATAAATTGAACTATTCTCATAATAAAAATCATATTTGAGTAGTGCTCAACAAAGGTAATAATATTTAGATTTTTACTCAAACTTTTATAATTTTGTTATATGAAATTTTTTGGAGCTCATGTAAGTGCATCGGGAGGCGTTGAGAACGCTCCTGTCAATGCGAAAAATATCGGTGCAGGCGCTTTTGCCCTGTTTACGAAAAATCAGCGTCAGTGGAATTCTGCACCTCTGACCAAAGAAAGTATAGACATGTTTAAAGCACGTTGTGCTGAGTATGGATATGAGGCGAAACATATACTTCCTCATGACAGTTATTTGATAAATCTCGGTAATCCGACCGAAGATGGAATTGCAAAATCGAGAGAGGCATTTTTCGATGAGATGAAACGATGTGAGCAGTTGGGACTTGACCGACTAAATTTCCATCCGGGAAGTCATCTTGGGAAAATAAGCATAGAGGAGTGTCTTGATAGAGTTGCAGAGTCTATAAATATGGCATTGGAACGTACAAAAGGGGTCATTGCCGTTATAGAAAATACTGCAGGACAAGGGTCGAATATAGGATTTTCATTTTATCATCTCAGACACATTATAGATAAAGTCGATGATAAATCTCGGGTTGGGGTTTGCATAGATACGTGTCATGCATTTACAGCGGGATATGATTTGACCAGTAATGCGGCATGTGAAAAGACATTTACTGAATTTGACGAGGTTGTCGGATTTGAATATCTTAAGGGAATGCATCTTAATGATACCTTAAAAGCAATGGGCAGTCATGTAGACCGTCATACAAATTTGGGAGATGGAATTTTAGGAATGGATGTATTCCGTTATATCGCTACCGATAAACGTTTTGATGATATGCCTTTGATTCTTGAAACTCCCGATGAAAGCCGTTGGGCTGAAGAAATAGCTCTTTTGAACGGTTTTGCAGGACAGTAAATAATCAATGTTGGAATAGACATAAAAATATTATAGCGGAAATGGGGGAATGTGAATCGTGTATAGACAATGGCGTGTCAGAAGTTAAACACCGGGAGTTTATGGAAAGGGCCATCGAACTGTCACGTTTGAGTATTGAAAATGGTGGCGGTCCTTTCGGAGCTGTTATTGTAAAAGATGGCAAAATAATCGGCGAAGCGTCAAATTCTGTTACTCTTCATAAAGATCCGACAGCTCATGCCGAAGTTGAGGCTATCCGCAATGCGTGCAGCAGATTGGATTCTTATGAATTGGATGGAGCGGTTATATATACCTCATGCGAGCCTTGTCCGATGTGTCTGGGGGCTATATATTGGGCTCATATTCGAAAAATATATTATGCTTGTGATCGTAAGGATGCAGCCGATGCAGGATTCGACGATTCTTTTATATATGATCAGATTGATCTTGCCCCTTCATCACGGAGCATCCCCTCGGAACAATTGTTACATTCTGCGGGACGTAAGGTGTTCGACAGTTGGATCACAAAGGAGGATAAGGTCCCTTATTGATATTTTAGTCGGTTATTATCTCTTTTTTGTCTTATTTAGCGTTATCGGACAGACTGATCGATAACAGGACTTACCGATTTAAAATTGGACTCAAGAAAGAATTGAATTTTTATTCTGTCATGTTATCCTGCATTGAATGTAAAGAAGTAATTCATCAGGAAATTCCATAATGTAACACATACTATGGCGATCAGTTTCGACAGGTAGAAATTGACATTCAGTTTATTGTTCAATAAATATATGATAAGGTTGTTCAATCCCAACCCTATTGCAGAAATGCCGATAAACTGCATATATTGTTGTGTTACATCAGGAGCTTTGCTCTGAAAAGTCCATAACCTGTTGAGAAAAAAGTTGGACGATGCTGCTGCTATGAACCCTGCCGAATTGGCAATGTATTTATTTATTTTCAGTTTTTCCTTCAATAAGAAAGTAATACCGAAATCTACAATCATCCCGGTTCCGCCTACGACGCAAAATTTTATGAATTGAAGGATCATGTTATTCTGTAATTTTAACGTTTGTTATTTTACTGTTGAACCAACTTGCAGCTGCTGTATTGGCTATCGTAATGCCGGTTCTATACTCTTTTAGATTGAGATCGTAAGGTACCTCTGTGGATACTTCCGCTTCAAGAGAACCTCCTGGTTTCAAAACGCCTTTAATATTCAACGGTACCACACGTGGTGCTTCACCTCTGCGGTCCCATACCATTCCTATACGTGTTATGATGCCGTCTATATTGTAACTGTAAGGATATGGATTCCGTATTGAAATTTTCATTTTCAAAGATTCTCCCCGCTGTACCTCTGTTGGCATAGAAGGAGTAATATCAACCTCTATTTTACGGACCGGGATGAAGCACTTATTTTCTATGTATTTGAAAATTTTGCCGTTAGCTAATTCAAGAGTGCGCGAACTGTCGCTTTGTCCATAAAATTCCATGATTACGGGTTGTCCTGCGTATGAGTCATCATCGTTTTTCAACTCGTATTGGCTTGTACGGTTGTTTATTGAGGGTTGGGCGTATGCTTTACCTCCGGTGTAAAAACTGTACTTAGATGCTCCTGTGTAGCTGCCGTCGAATATTATGGGACGTCCTGCCGCTATTTCGGCGAGTTGAGCATTAGATGTTTTATTGTCGAATATTTCAAATTTTAGTTCCAGTGGGTTGAATATCATCTCAATGCGTACCAAAGCAACCAATGCAATGGTTATCCATGCGATTTTTACCGTGTAATTGCGCAACATGCCACCTCGATTACGCGTATATTGGAACAGTATGGCTATTATACCGAATGTTGCGGGAATGATCCATTGCGGTTGAGCATAACCTTTTGTGGTAGATGCGAGAAAAAACAGAATAAATCCAACGGATATTGCATTCAAAGCCCTTAATACAGGTTCTTTTGCATGAGCTTTCCACCATCCTTTTACGAATATGGGGAACAGAAACGGATTGAAAACTGCGAATACATTCAATATATATTCAGTGACAAAAGACCATTCGAAATCTCGGCCCCGACTTACCAGATGATACCGGAATGAAGCCCAGTCATGCTGATATTGCCACCACAAATGTGGAGTTATCATGAGCAGGGCTATAATGCACGAAAAGTAAAATTTCGGATTCTTCAGCAGTTTCAAATTTGATAAAACGGTAATTGCCACCACCAGAGCACCATGGTATTTGCTGTATGCCAAAGCACCTATTGTCAATCCCATCAATAATGCGTATTTCCATGAATTTTGTTCGGTAAATTTTTTGTAACACAATAGAAAAAGTCCCGTGAAAAACATTAATGGGGCATCGGGGGTTGCAATGAAACCGTACAACTGTAATATGGGTATTGCAGCTGCTATCAGGATGAAAAGCGATACGTCTTCTTTAGCAGGCTTTGCGGGCCGTATTATCATCCAAAGAGCATAGAGATATACCGGTTGCAACATTGTGACAAACAATCTTACGCCCAGTTCTCCTCCTATGAAATTGCCCATCCATATTAGCAGAGCTACCATGGGAGGATGGTCGAAATATCCCCATGACAGATTTTCTGCAAACATTCTGTAGTAGGCCTCATCGTTGGCAAGTTCGGTGAATGCTGCCTGTATGATGTTGATTATCCACCATGCAGCAAGAAACAGCCATAATAGACGGTTGGGATTTTTTATGTTCGCTATCAGTTTCATTATAGCAAATGTAGCAAAAAATTGTCCTTTGGCAATATTTATGTATATTGCATATTCAGAACCGTAAGAGTGTATAAATTAAATAATATGGAACAGGTTAAGGATTATATTGAAAAAAACAAAGCACGTTTTGAGAAAGAGCTTTTTGAATTGTTGAGGATTCCGTCAATAAGTTCAGAGAGTGAACATAAGAGTGATATGGTCAAATGTGCCGAATGGCTTAGAGATGCGTTGCTTAAGGCGGGAGCCACCTCTGCAGCCGTGATGCCGACCGAAGGTAATCCAGTTGTTTATGCTGAAAAGAAAGTGAGTGATTTGGTTCCTACGGTACTTGTATATGGTCACTATGATGTTATGCCGGTCGATCCTGTCGATGAGTGGATTACGCCTCCGTTCGAACCTACGGTACGTGACGGTAAAATTTATGCTCGCGGGGCGGATGACGATAAAGGTCAGACCTTCATGCATATAAAGGCGATGGAAACGATGATAAATACGGGCGATATGCCGTGTAATCTCAAGTTTATGCTTGAAGGAGAAGA
>CASFSC010000114.1 GCA_949296995.1 uncultured Alistipes sp.
TATTAAAAGAATTGTTTTCCCCAAATAAATAGTAAAGCCCACATGACGAAACGGGCTCCTTTGCCTATAAGCATAAGAATGGCTGATTTGCGAAAATTTACTTTGTAAAAACCTAAACCGATTGCAAAAACATCTCCTACAACCGGGAGCCATGTCAGAAGGGCTAAAAAAACTCCATATTTATCTATTTTATCCTTATGCTTAAGCATGGTTTCATGTTTGACCCCACACCATTTTTCGATCCATTCCCATTTGCCGAGCCAGCCGAGCCAATATGAGGTGAGACCGCCTAACCAGTTGCCTAGTGTTGCAACTAAAACGCATAGCCATACATTTCCCCCTGCTGCAAGGATACCTAGAAGAAGAACATCGGAACTAAATGGTACGACCGTGGCTGCTATGAAAGAACCTATAAAAAGGCCAATATATCCCAAATTAAGCAACCATTCCAAATCCATGTTGTGAAAGATAATTAGAGGAGAAATTTGCCATTTTCTACCTGATGTACCAAATCATATATTTTCTTCCAGCTTTCATCGCTTATGATAGTTCCTTCGGTTTCGACGATTTCGCCGGCCATTATGGCCCCTATCGTACCAGCATATGTTACAAACAGATCTTTGCATAACCCTGCAAGAAAACCTGCTGCAAATATATCTCCTGCTCCCGTGGAATCTATGCAGCGAACACCATACATAGCTCTGACATGCTCTACATGTCCTCGGTATTTGATATATGTCCCATATGCACCATCTTTAATTACTACGATTGTGCAATATTTGCCTAAATGATCGAGTGCCTCTATCGGGTTAGTTTGGCAGGAGAATGCTTCTGCCTCACGACAATTGGCAAATATTATGTCTACATATTTTTTGCAAAAATCTTTTATAAAATTTAAATTTTCTTCAACGATATTGTAGCTGGCCAGATCAAGAGCAACTGTCATACCTGATTCCTTGGCCATTTTTCCTGCATTATATATCAAATCGTGATCTTGAACAAGAAATCCTTCAAGATAGAGACAGTCGAAGCCTTTAAACATATCTTTGGTTATGTCTGCTTGGGTCAACTCTGCTGCTGCACCCAAATATGTACATAATGTCCTTTCGCCTCCATGTGAAATGAGAGAAAAACAGCGTCCTGAAGGATTATTTCCTCTTAAAACAAAAGATTTTATGCCTGCGTCAAGAATGGATTGTTCGAAAATGTTGCCTGTCTTATCGTGCCCGACTTTCCCGATATAGCCTGTTTTAATGCCTAATTTGGCCATCGCACGCATTGTGTTCGAGGCTGAACCTCCGGGATATGTTTTACGTTTGGAATCGGATAAATATTCATCTATATTTTCCTGTTCACGAATATCTACAGCTTTCATCCCTCCATGTGGCAGGCCGAAATGGTCGAGGACTGAATTGGATTCTATGTGGATTGATATATCTGTTAGGGCATTACCCAAACCTATTACACTTTTCATAAATGATTGTTTATTTCCTGTAATTAGGTGCAAAGATGCTAATTTCTATTTATTATCAGTTGCACCGGATGCAAAATATTTGATAATTTCCATTGCACGTTGTTTCCCGACAACTTCTGAGAGTTCTTCAGATGAAGAATTTTTGATCTTGGATATGGTCTTGAAATGTTTCAAAAGCTTTTCTACAGAACGTTGCCCTAAAGTAGGAATTGATTCCAATTCGCTTTTAATAAAGTTGATGGAGCGTTTTTTACGGTGAAACGTAATACCGAAACGGTGTGCTTCGTCACGAATATGCATAAGTACTTTCAGCGCTTCGCTGTTACGATCTATATAATATGGAGTGGGATCGTTGGGGAAAAATACCTCTTCAATCCTTTTTGCAAGCCCTACAATGGTTATTTTATTTTCTAGAGATAATTTTTGGAGGGTTTTATATGCAACGCTGAGTTGTCCTTTGCCTCCATCGACCACTATCAAATCTGGCAGTTCGGCATTTTCTGCCAAAAGACGGCTGTAACGGCGATAGATTATCTCTTCCATGGATGCAAAGTCATTCGCTCCTATTACGGTTTTTATGTTAAAATGGCGATATTCTTTACGTGACGGTTTGGCATCGCGGAATACGACACAGGCTGCAACAGGATTGGTCCCTTGAAGATTCGAGTTATCGAAACATTCAATGTGTTTGGGTGGTACATTCATATGCAACTCTTTTTGGAGTGTGGCCAATATTCTGGATGTATGTCTTTCAGGGTCTTTGATCTCGATCTGTTTCAGTTTCTCAAGACGGTATATGCGGCTGTTCTTTTCGGACAGTTCTATTAAACTCAGTTTGTCACCGCGTTTGGGAATTGTAAATGTCGTTCCTGGAAACATCTCCGCAACTGGCATAAAGGGAACTATTATCTCTTTGGCCAATCCTCCGGCAACACGTTCCTGAAGAGTTGAGATGGCATATGTCAACACATCCTCCGGCGTATCTTCCACTCCGGGCTTCAACTCTATTGTAAAAGAGATGATAATTGCTCCGTCGACGATTTTCATATAGTTGCAAAATGTCATTCCTTCGTCTATGAGCAGGGAAACAACATCTACATTAGTTATGGTATTGCTTACGACTACCGATTTGCTTTGGTATAAGTCTAAGGCTTCGATCTTTTTTTTGTAACGTGCGGCTTCTTCGAAATGGAGGGTCTCGGCTGCCTCTTTCATTTTGGATAACAGGAATGTTTTGGTGCCACGTGTATCTCCTTTCAAAAGAGATTCAGCCATGGATATACTTTCTGCATATTCGCTCTCAGATTGCAACCCTTCGCAAGGACCTTTACAGTTACCTATATGGTATTCAAGACATACTCTATATTTCCCTTTTGCTATCGATTGCGGAGAAAGATTTAAAGAACATGTTCTAAGTGTATATATGCTGCGTAAGGTGTCAAGTACCTGTTTTTGTATGTATACCGATGCATAAGGTCCGAAATAGTGCGAACCGTCACGATCTCGGCGACGTGTTGAAATGATGCGTGGAAAAGGTTCATTTTTGATTGCTATCCAGGGATAAGTCTTGTCATCCTTTAACAATATGTTATATCGTGGTTGAAAATTTTTTATCATATTGTTTTCCAACAGGAATGCTTCGCTTTCAGACCCCACTACGGTATGCCGTATGTCTGCAATATGCTTGACCATTACCCTTACCTTGGTATTTTCATTGGCTTTTGAGGTAAAATAGGTCGAAACCCGTTTTTTCAGATTTTTTGCCTTACCCACATATATAACTTTACCCTCGTCGTTTAAGAAGTTGTATACTCCCGGCAGGTTGGGTAACAGAGATATTTTCTCTTTAAGATAGGATTTTTCCTGTGGCATGTCGGTTTATTGAATATGAACGATCAATGTTTTCAATCACGTAAAAGTATCAAAAAATATGTTATTTTAATAACTGACAAATTATAGTCCGAAACTTGAAGAATCCACAAATTTGTTTTTTACACGAAAAGATATTTTACTCTGCAAGGATATTATTGACTGAAATAAAATAACCAATAGCACATGGAATAGAGTAGTTATCTGCAACTTAAAGTATCAGACGTGACAATCTTTTTGCAATAGCTATTCTTTCGTTGTTAAGGGCGGAAATTTGATGCGTCAGTTTTACAAGTTCATCGTCAGATATGGTCTCGTCCTGGAGCTTTAAATTGATTTTTGCGATTATTTGTTCAATTACTTTGGATTTGTATAGAATTACGGCTCTCGGAATGGCAATAGGAAGGCGTTCCTGTTCGGTTTCTACTACAATGTCATGTTTTTTCCACAGTTTGCTTGCTATGTAGTTGTCATCATAAGTAAGTAAATCCACCACCGCATTGCATATTTCAGGGTCGGGAAAATTTATGAAATGATTTATTTCTATCGATTCGCCCTGTTTCCATAATCTGGAATATTCTTCATATATGGTTTTATAGGCATGGTTGGAAAGCTCTATCTGGTTATTGTCCAAATCTGAGATGATTACT
>CASFSC010000115.1 GCA_949296995.1 uncultured Alistipes sp.
TTTTCAATATGTCAACCGATACAGTCATCGTTCTCAACGTAATCACAGGAGGTCCGAGTGCAAAAGCAGGAATACAAGGTGGAGACCGCATAGTAAAAGTAAACGACACGATTATCGCAGGGGTCAAAATGGATCAGAATAAGGTGATGAAATTGTTGCGAGGTCCTCGCGGGTCCAAAGTAAACTTAGGTGTACAACGTATAGGCATAGACGAACTTATTCCCATAACTGTAACGAGAGATAAAATTCCTATCAAGAGCATTACTGCGGCATATATGGTAAAACCCAAAATAGGATATATCAAATTTGACCAGTTTGCCCGAAATTCACATACGGAGTTGATGGAAGCCATATCTTCACTGCAATCACAAGGCATGGAAAAACTTATACTCGACATCCGAGGAAACGGAGGGGGATATTTAGATCAGGCCATAATAATCTCGAATGAATTCTTACCCGAGAAACAACTTATAGTATATACCAAAGACCGTTACGGCAAAGAAACCAAACAATACAGCGATGGGAACGGAGCACTTTCCGATATAAATACGGTAGTATTGGTAGATGAAGGTAGTGCCTCCTCAAGTGAAATTCTTGCCGGAGCATTACAAGATCATGACAGGGCTACACTGATAGGCCGTCGTACGTTCGGCAAAGGACTAGTTCAGGAACAGATCCCCTTTAATGACGGGTCTGCGGTACGATTAACTATTGCCAGATATTATACACCTTCGGGACGATCCATCCAAAAACCATATTCAAAAGGTAATGATGAGTATTACAACGAACTATACACCCGTTATAAACACAATGAATTTTTCTCAGCCGACAGCATACAATTCAACGACAGTCTGAAGTACAAAACAGATTCCGGAAGAATAGTATACGGAGGAGGAGGTATTATGCCCGACATTTTCGTTCCGGTTGATACGACGAGTTATACACCTTATTTCAACGAAGTTGTGGGAAAAAACATATTATACAAGTTCACTATCGAATATGCAGACAAACACCGTGACGAACTGAACAAAATCACCACATTACAAGAATTGGATGCCTTTTTCCAAAAAGATAAAGATTTGCTCGATGAATTCGTACAATATGCAGCTAAAGCAGGTGTTGAACCCAATCAAGCCGAAATCAACAAATCAAAAGAGGTTATGGTTACACAGATAAAAGCATATGTCGGGAGAAATACACCTCTTGAAGAAAATGCATTTTATTACTTGCTGCAAGATATCGACGATACCATGAAAAAAGCTTTAGAGACCATAAATTAACAAACCGGCAATACCCGAAAGGACTATCAGAAGAATCGGATTCACCTTTTTTATGGATGCGATAAGGGTAACTCCCATAATAATCCAACTTGTCGTATCTATAAACGTTTCAGGCGTTATAAGTATTACCGCTGCGGCTGCAATCATGGCGATTACCATAGGTTGCATTCCATGCATGGCACTTTTCACATAAAGGTTATCCTTCAGTGTCATATAGAAACGAGTAATCAGCAACATCAGCGTAAGAGGAGGCAAACATACTGCAAAAGTTGCTATCAGTGATCCCCATATATCTCCCGTCACTACATACCCTACGTAAGTAGCACTATTTATAGCTATCGGGCCTGGAGTCATCTGTGAAATAGCCACAATATCGGCAAATTCACTATTGGATATCCAGTCATGTTTAACTACGACCTCGTTTTGAATCAGCGAAAGCATGGCATATCCCCCACCAAAACCGAAAAAACCTATCTTCAAATAAGAATAAAAAAGCTGGAGATATATCATTTTTTAGGAAATTTTACTTTATACAATCCATATGCAATTCCAACCACTGCACCTATAACAAGCAGCCACATAGGAGAAAAATGAAAATAACAGATAGCAAATGCCCCCATAGCCGCAAAAACATATTGTTTCCAAGAGAATCCTTTTGCCAATGAAAGCATAGGCGAAATTATCAATGCAACTACTGCTGGCCGCATCCCTTTAAACACTGCTTCTACAGTCGGATTATGTCTGATAGAAGAAAAAAACATCGCAATTAACAATATAATTACGAAAGAGGGTAATACAGCTCCTAACAAAGCGGATAATGCACCCTTTATTCCATTCATTTTATATCCTACAAATACGGCTGTATTAAGAGACATAGGACCAGGAGAAGA
>CASFSC010000116.1 GCA_949296995.1 uncultured Alistipes sp.
GCTAAACTGTTTCTATCATATGATTCAAAAATGAGTCAAGAAAGAAAAAACTTAAAACTCAATCACGGGGCGGACCTCGTAGTCGCGGTTTTTACCGTAGCCGCTCAAACCGTAACTGTAGCCGAAGCGTGAGGACCACGCGTTGTTGTAATCGTACTCGGACGACGACCAAGCGTAGGTATAAGGGCTGGAAGCTGAGAATTTAGTCCCACCCGCTCGGCTGAAACCTGTATTAATAACACTTTGATTATTATAATATGAGGTAAATATTCCTGCTGCCGGTAGGCACCAATCTCCAGCCTTTGTTCCTGTTGTTGTATAGCTATATGCTGCCCATACCGCTGGATAGGTACTGCTATTTCCTTGTGCTCTGATAATCGCACTATTTTCACAACTTGCAAAGTCTGTTGCTGCTGTATCTCTTGATGTATAGTTCGTCAAGCCCGAGATATCGACATCTTCCGTTGACCACTCATAGTTGCCTATCGATTTTAATGCCATCGCCTGTCCGCAGTTGCCCGATTTATAGACCACAACCGCTATCGGTGTTTTACCCGATACCGTATTCGCGCTGCAAGTACCGTCACTGAACAAGATATCCCCAAGCGCGCAGTTTTCAGCATAACCCGAACACTGTCCAAATTCTGCTTTGTTTTCTACACAGCTTCCGTTCTCCCATTTATACCCTTCTTTGCAAGCACATTCCGTATATTTCCCGTTGCAGGCTTCACCGACGCCGCCGGTCATATTTTCTCCGTTGCATTCTTGAGTATATCCATCAGGACAGATATAACCTTTTTCGCAGCTGTAAGCTTCGCCAAACGGACATTTCAGACAATTTCCGCTGGAATTATATGCCTCGGTATAACCGAGCGCCGCACAATCCGTTATTGCACATTGTGCCTCTGCCCTTCCAGCAAATCCAAACACACCAACCGCAGGCATAAGCATTGTCGAAATTATCAAATTTCTTCTGTTTAACATCACCTTTCTCCTTATCTCCACGACTCTAATATAGCATAATTTTCGCATGCTATCAATAGGCATTTTCATCGATTGTGGGAGAGTGGCGAAAAAAAAGAGCGAGGGTTTATCTCGCTCCAACTTTTATAAAATTTTGATAATTACCAAGGAACTCCGTTTATGCAGCGATCGGGTTTTCTTTGGCAATAGTCGTCTTCATGACCCATTTCGTGCAATTTTAATCTTTTTTCGGGAAAGTCACCAGCCGTAAAGCACCCTGAGAGAACCAGAACCATGACTAACATTATAAATTTTTTCATATCTTGTTCCTTAAAAAACTATTTTGTAACTCATGATGACCAAAATCACCGTCACTATTCTTGCCATTTGTTTAATCCATGTGCTTTTGTCGTATTTATCCGAGCTCTTCCATATCCCAGACAAGACAACGACACTGTACCAAACAAAGATAACCAAACTTCCTAGGTAAAGGCAGGTATTAACTACAATGCCTGTATCCATATTCAACGGATTAAAATATTTACTGTAATAGGTGTAAAGGCTGATGCCCTTTAATTTTCCGGCAAGAAAACTGCCGAAAAGGCGGACGACAAATATTACCAGTGCCATGCCCAGTACACCAAACTTCCAAAAGGTGTCACTTAAACTCAACTCTCCGGCAATAAGTTTTTTAATCATATCTTACCCCCTTATTTATTTAAGTTTATTTTGACTTTTCTTGTTCTTCTTGGCAAGCAAAATTTTG
>CASFSC010000117.1 GCA_949296995.1 uncultured Alistipes sp.
CTGGATTTCCTAAATGAAAATTATATGTTCGATTTGTCATTAGAGGATATAGCTTCTTTTACCGGACGCAGTCTATCTACATTTAAAAGAGACTTTCAAAAAATAAGTCCTCTTTCTCCTCAAAAATGGATTATACATAAACGACTGGAAGCAGCCCACGATATGTTATTAGACAAAAAGAAACATATAACCGATATATATATGGAAGTAGGATTCAAAAATTTGTCTCATTTTTCATCTGCTTTCAAAAAACAGTATGGAGTATCGCCCAGCAGTTTCAATTAAAACATCAAAAATATTTGTGAAAAACTATCAGATCATATACCATTGATAAAATATGAACGATCAATAAAGTTGTATCAAATATTTTCAAACAGTTGTCTTTATTATTGTTAAATACCAGACCACATAAATTACTTTCAATCGGATTAGAAAAATCATAACACATATTCACAAAACGCATTAAACTAATTATTAGTCATATGCACAAAATAAAATAATAGCCGCTGTAAAAATACAGCGGCTGTTATGTGCCCAGGAAAGGACTCGAACCTTCACATCATCACTGACACTAGTACCTGAAACTAGCGTGTCTACCATTTCACCACCTGGGCAGACATTCAAAAATTTAGATAGGATTGTTAATCTTTGGTGCCCAGAACAAGACTCGAACTTGCACACCGTAACCGGCACTACCCCCTCAAAGTAGCGTGTCTACCAATTTCACCATCTGGGCAAACTCTCCTTTTCGACCGTAGACTGATCTGTTAAAAGGTGACGCAAAGATAAGAAAAATTCAGCACTTGCAAAATATTTATTTAATTTTTGTATATTTGCAGCCTGAAATAATGGTGTAATGGGGCGGACGAGGCCTACTCTTTCTTCGACTGCTGAGTAACACCTAGTATAAATCACAAAATTAAAATAACATGGAAACTATCAAAATCGCCGGCGTGAAACGTAACGTTTTCGGCAAAAAAGAGAGTAAAGCTATCAGAAAAGCAGGACAAGTTCCTTGCGTCATCTACGGTAATGGAGAAACTATCCACTTTTCAGTAGATGCAAAAGCACTTAAACCACTTATCTTCACTCCCCAGTCTTACCTTATAGAATTCGACGTGGAAGGTAAAAAAGAAATGGGTGTTATGCGTGAAGTACAATACCATCCTGTAACAGATGAAATTCTACATATCGACTTTTACCACATAATTCCGGGCAAACCTATCGCAATAGATATTCCAGTAAAACTCACAGGGGTTGCAGAAGGTGTTAAACTCGGTGGTAAATTATCTCTAAGCAAACGCAAACTGCGTGTCAGCGGAGATATGGAACACCTGCCTGATGCAATTGAAATCGATGTTACAAACCTTGGGTTGGGTAAAAGTATTTTTGTAGGCGATCTTAAATACGACAATCTGACTTTATTAACTCCTGCTACGACAGCCGTATGCGCAGTTAAGATGACACGTGCTGCACGTGGAGCTCAAACTGCTGAAGGAAAATAATAAAATAATGTGAAATACTTAATTGTAGGATTGGGTAATATCGGTGCGGAATATGCCGAAACCCGTCACAATATAGGATTTAAGGTATTGGACGCTTTAGCTAAAGCGTCCAATGCTGTTTTTTGTTCCGAACGCTACGGATCCATCACCGAAGTAAAACACAAAGGAAAGACGTTATTCCTGTTGAAACCTTCGACATACATGAATCTAAGTGGAAAAGCTGTCAATTATTGGATGAAAATGGAGAAAATACCAATTGAAAATATTCTGATAGTAGTTGACGATATAGCATTGCCTTTCGGGACAATAAGAATGAGAGCGAAAGGAAGCGACGGTGGCCATAATGGATTAAAAAATATCACCGAAATATTAGGTAACTCCGATTATGCACGACTTCGTTTCGGAATAGGGAGTGATTTTCCGAAAGGATCTCAAATAGATTATGTACTCGGAGAATGGACAAGTGAAGAAGAAGAGAAACTTCATGAAAGAATAAATTATGCCATTGAAGCTATAAAATCATTTGCAGCCATAGGTTGTGAACGAACCATGAATTTTTTCAATAAGAAATAATTTAAGTTCACATTCTGAAATGTTATATCTTTAGAGATCAGAGATATCAAAATATCATTAAATATTTATACCTTGCATATAAAACATTGCATGACGATGTCAACAGTAAGAATAGACAAATGGCTTTGGGCAGTTCGCATTTACAAAACACGGAGTGATGCTGCCGAAGCATGCAGGATAAATAAGGTGCTGATAAATGACTCTTATACCAAACCTTCTCGAGAAGTTAAACCTGGCGATATCGTATCGGTTAAAAAATTGCCTGTCATATATTCATACCGGGTTCTAGAGATAGTTTCGAGCAGACAACCGGCTAAAAATGTTCCGTTATATGCCGAGAACATTACACCTCAAAGTGAATTGGACAAACTGTTAATACCTAAAGAGACTATTTTCATACAACGTCCTCGAGGCATGGGCCGTCCTACTAAAAAAGAGAGAAGGGAGATAGATTCACTGATGAACGAGTTATACCTTGATGATGAAGAATAACAACATGAAATTATGTATATAGCACAGAGTAAACGCAAAGAGAACATTGCGGAATACATATTATATTTATGGCAATTAGAAGATCTTCTCAGGGCATTGCAATTCAGTCCTGAAGCGATTTATTCTCAACTTGTCGCTCCACACACACATATAAGCGAAGCTGACAAGCAGACTATGTTTTTATGGTATATGGACATTGTAAATCTACTTCGGGAAGAGGGAAAAGAACAAAATGGTCATCTCGAACACACGCTACACCTCATTAACGACTTGAACAATCTGCATTTGCAACTACTCAAATTACCTGTAGGTGAAAAATATCGCAAAGTGTATGCAACGATAATCCCTGAAATTCCATCTTTAAGAAGTAAACTAAACAATAAAGACATTAACGATATCGAACTTTTTTTTAGAACTCTTTATGCAGTTATGCTTTATCATATAAAAGGAGATAAAACCAAAGAAAAGGATATCAGTGATGTAATAAATCTAATTTCTCCAGTTATTGCCGAATTGGCAGACATGTACAAAAAGGTTGAACGTGGAGAAATAGATCTTTTCAAAGAATAAAAATGTATATCAAAATATAAACCACATGAAAAAATTAAGCACTGTTTTATTCGTCGCATTTCTTCTATTGGGACTGGCTTCATGTAATGACAAGGATAGCCTTCCAGATATGGAAATTGAAGGTATATTTGTAGAAACGGAATGGGAAAATATAGGAGAAACTGTTTCTCCGCCCTCATTATACAACATACAAATCATAAATGAAGATAACGATTTCTTCATTAATAAAAATTTATCAGGCAACGGGAATACCATAATTGCTCAACCCGGTGATTATAAAATACAGGTATTTAATGTTCCTGCCAACATGAGTGCTAGCAAAAATATTGCTACTATAAACTCGAGAGGTGACGGTATGGAGGCTCTTCCTGGTTGGTTTTTCAGATATTCAGGAGTTGTATCCGTTCAAGGCAATGTAGTTTCCTCTATCACCGCAAGCATGGAACAAGAAACCAAAGAATTAACCATAGAACCTACTATCACAGGTATTACGGGAACAATAGAAAAAGCAGAAATAAAACTTGAAGGATTGGCAAAAGAGATGGATATTATATCTGGCGATATATCTACCCCTTCAAGTGTGACAGTTAATTGTACAATAAAAACAAATAATGTTATTTCAGCCACTATACGAACTTTAGGCGTTATTGGAAGTGCGGTTCAAACTCTTACTGTCACCGTTACGATAGATGGTACACCATACACGATTACCAAAGATCTGAGTGATGATCTGAAAAATTTCAACGACGACAAGTTAACGCCATATACATGGGCTGGGGAATTGAACATTTCAGCTAATTAAAAGCAATTTACTTAGCCTCTTTTCCAATCACTTTTACTCTGACGGAAGAGGCATAAATACCTAAAACACATAATATTGAGAATATTACAAAAGTAATTCTCATACTGTGCATGAAAGCAGGATAATAATCAGGCGTTATTATCCTGTTTCCTATATTAAATGAAATAGCCATACCCACTATCCCCATACTGAAAGCCTGACCTGTCAATCTCATTGTTCCGGTAGTTGCAGAAGCAGCGCTATAATCCTTTTTATCTACCGACCCCATTATAACGTTGGTATTGGGTGAAGAAAAAATTCCGAATCCTATTCCCAACGCCACAAGAATAGTTATGATTATCCAATAAGGAGTCTCTACATTCAGGAATACCAGTCCAATCAAACCTACAACAATTATCATCATTCCGGTCATTGCCATTTTTGAAGGTTCATAATATTTTGAAAGATGTCCTGCCACGAGCGAGAATAGGGATTGGACACAAGCTTGCGTAATAAGTATCAATCCGGCATGATTGGCATTCAATCCGCGGACATATTGGAGATAAAGACTGAGCATAAATGCTATGCCTGCAGTCGCAGCATAATTTATCAAAGCAGCAAGCGAAGAGAGAGTAAATACTCTGTTACCACTGAACAACTGCAAATTAAATACAGGAAATTTTTGTTTCAACTCGTATTTTGCAAATATGAACATGCCCACAATACCTATAAAAAGAGTTATAAATCCACGCACATGAGGCAAACTCGAAAATCCATATATGACAGAAGACAAACCTATCCCATAAAAGAATGCTCCCACAAAATCGAATTTTTCTCCTCCTGCTTCGATCCATTCTCCGTTAAGACAAACTTTTGCGAGCACAAAAGCCACAAGTCCTATTCCAGCTGATACAAAAAATATACTATGCCATCCCAAATAATGAGTCAGCATTCCCCCGACAAAGGGTCCGACTGCCAAAGCGGCATAAACCACCGCTACATTTATTCCCAAAGCTTTTCCTCTTTGCTCAGATGGGAACAATGAAGTAAGTATAGCTATGTTTGTTCCAAACATCATTGCACTTCCTATGCCAGATAAAAATCTCAAAAAAATCAATATCCCTCCGGAGGGAGCAAACCCGCACAATAAAGAACATACAGAAAAGATGAGTATGCCTGTCATAAACACTTTTTTACGTCCTAATATATCTGCGACTCTCGCAAAAGGTATCTGAAAAACAGCAGTCGAAATTAAATACGCAGTAGCCATCCAAGTCAACGTGACCGCTTTCATGGAAAATGTCGCACTTATATCGGGCAAAGCCAGGTTAATGGCCGAGCCCATAAAAGGGACCAAAAACGCCGATATACATAATACTATAAGCCCTGTTTTTGCATTGGCTTCATATTTCAGAGAATTCATTTTTTACATTTTAGAAAATCAGCAGGCCAAAATTATACAACTTTCATACTGTTTAGTATAGGAATGTGCTATACTAATAATTGGCGACCAACAAACTTTCGATAAAAAATTCTTTACCCTTTTCAGGGAGATAAATAAATTCCAATAAGTTATCCTGTGCCTTTTTCTCTTTCAATAACATTTTAGCTTCAATATAGTCACCCCATCCACCTATAAAATCAGCAGACAAACGAGCTATCTCCTTTCCATTCAGCCGTACGATACATTCCCCACCCACAGGTTTATTTGTGCGCTTAAAATTGACCCATATATAACCTGCTTTTATCCGGAACGCAAGGGGCTCCGAGGTTGAATCGGCAATCCATCCCGTTCCTGATTTTTTCCATCCGCCGGTCTGTTCCGGAACGATATTACCATTATCAATCACCGTAGAGCGTTCAAATCCATTTTGAGTCAACGGAGCAGGCAAAACATAATCAGCCATTCGATATTTATCCATTCGATCATATATCTGTTCGAGACGGCGTATTACCATTGCCGCTGCCACGGCATGTCCCCAATCGTCGGGATGCACATCGTCATGGGAATAGAGTCCCCACGTAGATCCTTCATCAAAAAATGATGTATCGTCGACTCCTTTATCGTATATCTCTCCACATAAAGCATCTCTTTGACTTATCATTGTAACATGATAATTACGGCAAACGGGCAAATGTTGCGGTTGGGCATTACTTCCTTCACGGGTGAGAAGCGACAAAGCTATTATCCCCGGTTTTTGCGCAGAATTAAATATTTTACGTATCAATCCTTCATAAGACTCATCGTTATAGTCTACACCACGATCGTTAACACAAAATTCTACAACCACAAAATCGGGTTTATATTTTAACAAATCCCTTTCAGCACGATGCACACCATAAATGGAATTCGTAGCACCTATACCTGCATTTATCAAAGTTACTTTTGACTGCGGGAACCGTTTTTCCCACCATTCAGCTACCAAGTTGGCCCATCGCCTCGATTCGACAGTGGCATGCGCTCCGTAAGTAATAGATCCGCCAATTACTCCTACCGTTATGGGTTCTCCGTTTCTTGCACGTTTCATAGCTGCTGCAATACGACAGTCATCGCCATCGTTGGCCAAACCTGCCTTATAATATCTATCCATACTTTCGGAATCACTCAATACACCGCATATCACGCTATCCTGAAACAATTCGCACAGATTGTCATTTTTACCTTTCGCATCCGCATCGAACAAACCCAATAAAATGACAGCCAACACAATCCCCGATAATTTCATCATTTTCTCATAATTTATATTTCCAAAACATTTACATAACAGCACAATCCATATCAATATATCAAAGATATGGATAACGATAAGTACCTTAATTCTATTGTTGGAATGTTACACTTTGAATCGTAACAGGACCTATCAATCCCGACTTATGCAACGGTTCTCCACCTTTCCAAGGATTTATTGCAACCCATGTTTTACGTTTTTCGGCAGGCAGTTCCAAATCTCCCAACAAACGATTAACCCATGTCGTTGTAACCTCTATTTCAACGTTATTGTTTCCTTCCTGCACATAATCGGTTATATCCACGCGATACGGAGGAGTCCAAACGCCACCGACATATTTATCGTTTATTTTCACTTTTGCCATAGCACTCAAATCATTCATATCCAAATATAACCGGCTATTTTCAGGTATTTCTGCCAAATTAAAGGCATTATTGTAACGCAATGTCCCGGAATAGTGCTTTATATCAAAATCCCGACTTTTGGATATATCATACAATTCATTCATTACGAGAGGTTCTGAAGGTCCGCGTCTTACAGTATCGAAGAGTACCTCCCATGGATTATCTATCCTCATTATCATTTCAGGTTTCGGAAAATTCACTTCGACATCGGCAACCTGCAAATTATTTCCGACCTGCTCCCTGAAAACTATAAAAGCGCTTTCATAAGCATCCAATTTCAGCGGCACCATTGTTCCGGTTCCATTTTCATTGTGCATGAAAGATGGCAACTTACGGATACGGCCATCGATAGCATCCCACAATTCGGGCTGCATCCCCTTCACTCTGAATTCAGGTGTTACAACAATCGGTTCATCGCTTTGATTAGAGACAAAATATATCTCCATCCCATTGACCGAACGGTGTCCGTAAAGCATAGGAGACTCCTGATCTATTTTACAATCGGGGACACAATTAATCAGATTCAACGCCTGCTGCATATTCATTCCGTCAATAAGCATACCTTTACCTATTCTGACACATTTTAAGGAGGGATCTATCTTTGACCACATACGTGAAGCAATACGTTTCACCTCCTGATCTGCCTGAGGATAATTTTTCAAACTGGGCGAACGTTTCGGTCTCGGCCCCATCACTACGGCTCCATCCTCAACAAGCTTCTCGATCTTGGACAAAAGTTCCGGACGCATGGTTTCAAGAGGTGGTAATACCAGGATTCTATACTGCGTTCCATGCGGTAAAGTCAACATACCATTTTTGACTGTCAAATATTTTTCTATAACTTCTGCATTAATATAATCGAACTGATAACCTTTGGGTAACTCCGGACGGGTTATCCCGGTCATTTTGGGAGCATCTTCCCCAATAAAATAGGCTACATCCGCAATATTTGTTCCCTGTTGCAACATGAAATTGGCTCGTTTCAGATAGTCAATAAACAGATCTATATGCGGATACCAAGTATTTTTCCTGTTAAATTCATTTCCGAACCATGCATTTACGCCCGGCTCCCTATCTTCATAAGCCTGTGAAATATAAACATGCAGCAATGTGTTGTTTATCCCTTCGGTGAAGAAACGGTCACCACGCTGTTTCATCATTGCAGGATAACGATGAAATCCTCCTCCGGCGGCAGTAAACGATTCGGCCGAGATTTTATTTTTACCATATATATGTCCGCAAGAGGATGCTGCACGATTTTCAATATCCCCCAAAGAGCCCTCACTCCAAAACTCTCCGCCTATCTCATCTGATTGTCCTCCATATTGCAAAAACTCACCTAAGAACCCCCAATGGCCATAATTTTCCAACCAAGTCGTCAAGCCATGCTTATTACTAATCTTACGTAACCCTCCGACATAATCATACGCCACTTTATCTGCAACCATACGTCTGACATCCCACAGGAAACGGTCTGAGACATCTTGACTTTTTACCACAACTCCCGAAAATACCGGCAGGAATGGCACAGGATCATAACCGTAACATTCTTGAAATTCCTCTAAAAATCCGTCTGTAAAATTCTGCCCCCCCGTTTCATAACTATCCTCAACAACAACTTTCCAGGATTTACGGTCTACAGCAGGTATTCGACGCATAATTTCACCCAAAAAAGCATCGAAATGAGCTTCTATATGTTTTTCACTCATTTTATCAGTTTCCAAACCCGTATCCTCGGGGAATGACGGTGCATTCACCACTCCGGTAGGGAGCATTCCGGTACGCATTACAATCCAATCTCCAGCAGGAGCATCCCAAGATAATGTATCATTCTTAAGAAACTGTGTCACGTCGATTATTTGCGAGGGTTGAACTATCAAGGACTTATCTTTAACTTCAGGTTGAGTTTTCCACTGATATTCATGCCACAACGGGAGTGGAGTCTGATACATTTTGGCCAATGATTTTTCAGGATAGCTTTCAACAAAAGGAACGGATGAAAGTAATACCTCTTTCAATCCTGCACCAGCCTTCGCATTTGAAATCACCAACCTGAACTTATCACTTTTAGTTTCGGGAATAGATACCACAATCGGAGCATAAGGATCAAAACCCACATTCAACTCCGGATTGAATCGAGATATTGTAAACTCTTTCAATGTTCTGTAACGTCCATTTTTCCATACTTCTATTTTTGCCTTAGCATCTATCGGCTGATGTACCGGAAATACTTTTATTCCCAGCAATGTGAAAGGTTTTTTGGTTTTAAAATTAAACACAATATTTCTTCTTGCATCCGATTTTGAAAATACTATTTCGGTATTCCTATTCCCATCAAAAATATTATTTACGGGTGCACCTTTTATCGATGAAGTTACAGTTGCGTTATCAAGATTAATAATACTGTTTTCATCTCCGACAGCAGGGTATGCAATCACTTTAACATCTTGAAAATACTCACTGTAACGTCCCTCAGGTTTTGGCAAAACTACCTCTATCCTATCTCCTCCTTTAACAGGAGTGGATGTTGATGCCAGATAACGCATAGACTGTTCGGGTTTTACCCACGGCCCACCCGACTGACTCCATCCAGGACAGTTGAAAATACCTATATCGATTCCAAGTTCAGTTGCGGTTTTCAAGGCCGTATGCAATATTTGCCACCACTCTTCACTACGAAATCGTACATCTCCCCTACCCGAATCACCCTGGCCTATATTACCTATAAAAGCCCGGTTTATACCCTTCTCTTTCATAGCCTGCAAATCTTTAATCACCCCTTCCTCTGACAAATGGTCGGATACCCAATACCAGTACACAGAGGTCTGTATAGAATCTGGAGGATTTATAAATCCAGTTTCAAGAGATTGACTCGTAACGTCATGCCTATCTACTGAACATGAAACAAAAAAACCGTATATCAAGAAAATGGCAGAAATGTATAAAATTTTTTTCATCGGGTTAAGATTGTAATAATCATGAATATTATGATAAATGTACGAAATTAAATTGAATAATCTCCTGGCGTAGTGAATAATCTGACGGAAGGATTTGGAAATTTGATATTTTTATAAAATTGTTTTACTAAATTGCAGACAATTACGTATAAGGTCGTTTCAATCATTAACAAATGTCATGGACAATTCGGTACACCTGAAATATCTGATAGTCAATGAAACAGACCTATTATGGGGATTGACTGTAAATTCAGTTGGTTATCAGCCGATATCCTCCAACAGTCAATATCCGCCGTCGAATCATCCCACACGTTACCTGTTTTCGACCGACAAGGGACGCATTCTCGATGAATATCAACTGCTTTACATAACCAAAGGGAGCGGTACATTTTTTTCAAAGTCGGGAGGAAAGATAAAATCACAGAGGATAAAAGCAGGACATATGTTTTTACTCTTTCCAGGAGAATGGCACAGCTACATGCCTGATCGTGAAACCGGGTGGAACGAATATTGGATCGGATTCAAAGGGATCAATATCGACAATCGAATTGCAAATGGTTTTTTCAACAAACAATCCCCCATACTGAACGTAGGAATAAACTCTGAAATCGTACAGCTTTACCAGGAGGCCGTAAAAGTTGCAACTGAACAACGATCGGGATTCCAACAAATGCTGGCTGGGATAGTAAATCATCTGCTCGGTCTTGCCTATTCGTTAGACAAGAATTTCACCTTGGGCAGTTCTGAAACAGCTTCCCGTATAAATCGAGCAAAAATCATAATCTCTGAAAACCTAAAAACTGTAAAACCACAGGAAATAGCACAAAAGCTCAACATGAGTTATTCATCTTTTCGTAAAATATTCAAGGAATATACCGGTTTTGCACCTGCACAATATATTCAAGAGATGAAAATACAAAAGGCCAAGGAACTTTTGACTAACAGTACGGTTCCGGTAAAAGAGGTGGCATATATGCTCGGTTTCGATAACCAGGAATATTTTTTCACAGCATTTAAGAATAAAACAAAATCCACCCCGACCGAATACCGCAGATTCACTCAGGGTGGAGATAAATAAAATAGCTCGACATTACAACCTTTTTACAAATGACTCTGCCAAAAAGTCATTTCAATGTCTGTCCTGCATAAAAAACTCAATAAAAAGAGATCGGCAAGCTACTGCCCCATTATTTCACGACTTTGATTCCTTTAGGAGCTTTCACGTCAGTAACTATTTTACCATTCACTTTTCGGTGTTTTATAACGACATCGCCTTGTGGCGTCGGGAATGAACCTTCGACCCATTCCAAATCTCCCAAATGAGGTTCTACCTTTATGACACGGCATCCAGGTTCAAGAACCTTTACTCCTAACACATGTTCGCTAAGCCAGGACGTAGGTCCCGAAGCCCAACCATGACAAAGACTGTGACGCAAATTCTCATAACAATAATTACCGAAATCGCCATGTATATCTTTCTTACCTTCGGGAACAATCTCGGTTATACCTGCCGCATTTTCAGTCCAGTCAAGATTAAAATCTTCCCAGAAAGTGGTAGCACCCAAATCAAGCATCGCTCCCCAATATTGTTTAATTATATCCATCGCGCCCTGATAATCGCCAGCCATAGCCATAGCCTGCAACATATAATAGCCATAAAAAGTAGAGAAATTACGAGCACCTCCAACCGAGATGACCTCTTCATTTGCTTTCACCGGATCCATCAATCCGGACAAAGCCATAAGCGCCGCAGCCTGTTTGGAATCATTATGATCTGGAATATAGTTTTTCATTCTGTCTGCTGTCATTTCACATTGACCGGCCAACTCTTCATCTCCTAAAACCTCACACAATTCCGCTCCAGCCTCCAATCCCATCAACAACAAGGCCTGCAATCCGGCATCCACCCCTTTCTGATTTTCACTCGAAGGCCAATCCAAAAAGCGATTTCCATCAAATTGTTCTTTACCGTTTTCATCGACTTTCGACATCAACAGTTTCAACAAACCTGTCAAATAAGGCTGTTGCTGTTTAAGATAAGCCAAATCACCATTATGCATGTACCAATCTCGATGTATCATTATCCACCATACGGAATAAGAACCTATCCCGTTCATCCATCCAGGTAACGGATATAAATCACGTGACAAATCGAGACTTTTGGGAACGACATCGTTATATCCAAATACATAATTTATGGTCATAACCTCAGGATGCATGTCTCCGATCCATACGAGACGGTCGCGTTTGATTCCATCCCACAAATATTCCTGCATGTTCAGATGCACAGTATATGCACCCGTTTGCCATATACGGTTCAGACGTTCGTCATTGCACCTGAAACTACCTCTGTATGGGATGTCGAGATATGTAAAAACGCCCAACAGTTCTTTCAATATCAGTTCGGTATTAGACTCCACAAGATCTATTCTGGCAAAACGGAATCCAGACTGACTTGTTTCGGCATATCCTCCCCAAGGTACATACATTTCGAAATCTCGCATTGCATGATCATTGGTAGCGCCGTTCTTACCCACCTCGCTCATCGCTTCGCTGACAGATTCACCAAAACGCACACGCAGTTTTACAGGATTTTGATTACTGCCCAATCCGGTAACAAAACGCAATCCGCCCTGTATCTCTTTCCCGAAATCGACAAGAATAGAAGGAAATTCATTCTCAGTACTCCTCATAACGAACATTCCGTCGGTCCCTGCCAACACACTCTGTCCCGTAACGGTCGCAGATTTCAGTGCATCTATATTTTCGATCAACTTTCCACCACCATCGTATTTCCAAACGATACGTTGCGGAAGGATATATTCCCTTGTGCGAGTATCTTTAACTTGTGCCGACGAGGACAGAGCAAGCAATACACTCAAAAAACAACATATGCTTCCTGATAAAAATTTCAATTTCATCACAATCAAAGTTTAGGTTATACAGGATATAATCCGTTTACAACTTGATTCCAAAAGGTTCTATCAAACCCTCGATATCTGCTTTTGAAAGTCCTTCCGGAGAATATCCGCAACTTTTTGTAAAAGCATATATCTGAGCCGATTTGGAAAGTGTATCTATAAGATCAAACGTATCGGTCAGATTTTCGCCGACAGCAAATACGCCATGTTTTTCCCAAATAATTATATCGTGTTTATCGAGTGCCGGCAACGTAAGATTGGCAATAGCCATTGTTCCTGGAACTTCATAAGGCACAAAACCGACTCCGTGAGGCACGACAATAAACGTTTCAGGATGCATGGCCCATAACATTTCATTGAGCCTATTCTCATCCTTGAATTCAGGTATATGCGAAAAAGCTATCAAGTCAGTCGGATGGGTATGCAATACCAGTTTGTTTTTCGACCCCTTTTCCTTGAATGATGCCATAATCGAAAAATGAGAGGGTAGCTCCGAAGTGGGCTTGATATTCTCTTCAGCAATTATGTCATATGAATTACCGTCAGCTGCAACCCGAACAATAGCCCCATGCATCAAAGGATCTTTAGCCACATCGCGCATACGTTTACCGGTTCCGGTTACATAAAAAATATCTCCTGCCAACTCTTTCATGCTCAATGGCAGCGAATAGGTAGCTATTGCCGGCAATTTTTTATTTTCTTCACCTATGATATCGCTTATGTTGATTGATATATTACCGGCATTGCGTTCGGCCCATCCTTTCTGCCACAAATAACCTGCAATTTCGGCAATCTCATCCAACTGCATTTTCAACTTATCATTCAAAATCAATTTTTTCATCTCCATGTATTATTTAAATCTATATCTAATTTCCATTCATTAAAGTTCGAAGAAATTTTACGTTCAATTCATTTCATTTCCTGTTTTCAGAACAATCCCCATACTTATAATTGAAACATATTCAATAACTCAAACTTGATCAATAATCCATTTACATTAGTAAAAGATACAATATTCGTATATCGTTATAAAATATATCTCATGATCATCTATTATGTGATACGTTTCCCATAAATACCTCAAACTAAAGTTGAGGATAGATAATCGAGAATATCAAAATCAACAGTCCAGCAACGAGTACAGCAATAGTTTTTGCTCCAGTACCTTTCCATTCCTTGAGAATAATACCCCATACATTACTGAATATAACATTCAGCGACATCAATATACTCCAAGAAAATGCCATCATAATGCTTCCCTGCTCAAAAAAGCTTTGTCCTATACCGAGTCCGAAGAATTGAGAATACCAGAGTAATCCGGCCAGAGCACAAAACAAGAGATTATTTATGAGCATTCCCCCTTTTACCGAGACATAATCTGTAAAAGTACGGTTTTTATAATTCTGGTAAAGACAATAACAAGCATTTGTAATAAATCCCCCAATGGTAACAAGGAATATAACAGGATTAAGAGCCAGTAAAGAATTTGCACCGAGTTCGAGCAATCGTCTTTTAATGGGAGCTCCTGCTTCGAGTCCAAGGCTGAAACATGCACTCATCACTCCTGCTAAAACAGCAATGACCAACCCTTTTTTTAATGCAAAATCCCGAACAGCTTTTTTCCGTTCCTCATCGGTAAGACTCCGTGATTTGAGAGCACCGGCATACCCGATTACCGCAATACCAGCAATAGCTATTGAGACCCCTATGAGCAAAGTAAGTCCGTCACCGGAGAACAGGTTTTCACCCTTCAACAAAGCAGGGATAAGAGTTCCGAAAGCCGAACATGTTCCCAATGCCAGAGACTGTCCCAAAGCAACTCCCAGATAACGCATGCTGAGTCCGAAAGTCAACCCTCCGATACCCCACAACACGCCATACCCTATAGCTTTAAAAGCTGAAGCCACATCTTCAAACATCACATCTCCCAGCGACAACTCTCCCGGTATTGCAATCATCGCCCCAACAAACGGAAATACCAGCCATGCAAACAGTCCTTGCACCAACCAAAAGCTCTCCCACGACCAATTTTTCACTCTATTTATAGGCACATAGGAGCTGGACTGTCCGAAACTTCCTATGGCTATAACAACCAAACCTATTAAAGTATTCATCTGCGTTTATTAGAACGTTATTTTCTTTTAGATGTTACGTCGGTTTCGTAATTCTGTATTTTTGCTATATAATCTTCACCCACAGGTACATCATTCACCATACAGAAATAGTCCCATACGGCATTCCATGGCAATACTTTAGATTCTTCCAAAAGAGCAAGGCGTTCAAAATATCTGCCTTCATCCTCATACTCACGCAATTTTGCCAGCGGTTCGAGCAATGCCTGTAAAAATGCTTTTTGAGTGGCTCTAATACCTATCACATATGCTCCGATACGGTTTATTGAAGCATCGAAAAAGTCAAGACCGACATGTACCTGTCCAAGAGCATCAGCCCTTATTATCTCTTTAGCCAATTCCGCAATATCATCGTTCAAAATCACTACATGATCGGAATCCCATCTTATAGGACGGCTGACATGGAGCATAATTTCAGGAGTAAAAAGCAACAACGAAGAAATTTTGTCGGCAATGCTTTCCGACAAATGGAAATGACCTGTATCGAGAGTCACGATCTTCTGTTTTTTCGCACCATATCCCAAATAGAAATCGTATGAACCAACAGTATAACTTTCCAATCCTATACCGAAAAGTTTGGCTTCGATACAATCCTTCATATTTTTATACTCTTTGGCGAATATAACGTCCAATGAATTTTCCAAAATCTGACGATACTTGAAACGGTTCACAGTAAGATCCTTCATTCCATCATGTATCCATATATTCATTATACAAGGATCATCCTGAAACTTACCCATCTCTTCAGATATCCAACGACAACGTTTGGTATGTTCAATCCAGAAATTGCGGATAGCCCTGTCAGGATTTGCAAGTGTCAGGTCTCCGCTTTTGGGATGACCGAAAGAGGTCGAATTGAAATCAAGTTTCAACCCATTCTCCTTAGCCCATTGCATCCAACCTTTGAAATAATCGGGCGTAACCTCATCTCTGTCGACAATCTTGTCACCAAACTCCCCGTATATTTCATGCAGACTCAATCGATGTTTACCTCCTACCATCGTAAGCACCTTGCATATATCCGCACGCAACTCATCTACATTACGTGCCCTTCCCGGATAATTACCCGTAGCCTGAATCCCGCCACCACCGAGATTGCTCAGATTTTCAAATCCCGTAACATCGTCAGCCTGCCAACACTGTATCGAAATAGATAAATCCTGCAATTTTTTCAGTGCCGACTCTACATTCACTCCTATTGCAGCATAACGCTCTTTTGCTATATCATAAGCTTTCCGAACCAATTCTTCTTTTTTCATATTTTTATGTTTTAATAGTTTAGATACTATCTTTTAAATCTTTATACCAAGTTTCAACTTACAGCCAAAACATATATGACAAACATGCTATTTATAACTCTTTTCACGATAATGGCATGTTAAAATTTTATATACAACAGAATAAAATCAATCTCTATTTCATTATAGAAACAAACTGCATATATGCTTCAGCCCATTCCGGCATATCCATTGGCAAAAACATTTCAGGTGTTACAGATCTCTGTATGACTTGTCTGATTTCATGAAGTGATGAAACCACGCCCAATCCTTTTGCCTGCATCATTATGTTGCCTATAGCCGTTGCTTCAGCCGGACCGGCAACAACAGGAAGACCTGTCGAATTAGCTGTAAATTGATTCAATAATTTATTTTGCGATCCTCCACCGATAATATGAATTTTCTCTACCTTGAAGGGAGCCATACTTTGCAGACGATCCAAAACATATTTATATTTCAATGCAAGACTGTCAAATATCGTTCGTACAAATTCAGCTTCCGAGCGAGGTGCTTTCTGATTTGTTTTTTCACAAAATGATATAATGGCAGAAGTCATACTTTCAGGATTTGCAAACGATGCATCATCCGGATTCACTAAAGAGATAAATCCTTTCTGCGATTCAGCCATCCGAACTATATCATCATAAATAAACTTTTTCCCTTCGTTTTCCCACTCTCGGCGACACTGTTCCAACAGCCACATTCCCGTAATATTGTGCAGGAAACGAATTTTCCCATCCACACCGCCTTCATTTGTAAAATTATTGCGGAATGAATCATCCGTAACAATCGGTTCATCAGTCTCAACACCCATTAAAGACCATGTCCCGGAACTGATATATGAAAAATTGGGATTTTCCGCGGGTACGGCAGCAACAGCCGAGGCAGTATCATGCCCACCCACAGCAATTACAGGTATCGTTCCTTTTAAACGACACTCCTTCATTATCGATTCCCGCACATTGCCAATAATTGTTCCAGGCATTGTCAAAGGGAGGAGTAACGAAGGTGAAATTCCAGCTTTCTCCAACAAACCATGATCACAACTTTTGGTCCATGGATTTATCATTTGGGAGGTCGAAGCGATGGTATATTCACATATTTTCTTACCGGTCAAAAGAAATGACAACGCATCCGGCATAAATAATATGTTTTCAGCGGCGTCAAGCAAAGAAGATTTTTCCTTTCGGGCAGCAAAAAGTTGAAACAGAGTATTGAAATTCATTATTTGAATGCCAGTCCTGTCATAAACCTCCCGACGGGATACCGATTTAAAATATTCTTCAGGTATTCCTTCTGTATAAGGATCGCGATATGAACGAGGGATCCCGAGTATCGAATCATCCTTTCCCAAATAGACAAAATCCACACCCCACGTATCTATACCTACTGCATCCGGATTTAATCCCGACTCAGAAGCAGCATGTAATCCCTCTTTTAACGCTTCGTATAATGAATATATATTCCAAAAGAATTTATCACCCACACGAACCATTTTATTGGGAAATCGGGTAAGTTCTTTCATATCCAGTCGGCCATTTTTCAATTCTCCGATAATAGAACGTCCGCTGGTTGCCCCGATATCAAAAGCAAGGAAACAATAATTTTTATCCATATTTTCGGTCAGTAAGTTTATATACAAAATTAAAGTTAAAAAATATCTGTCACATTGAACAAAATGACACTGAGACTTTGAATTTTGACATTTTATTGCAACATGCAAAAATTATAGATGACAAATATTTCGATATTTCTGTATTCATGATATTACACTATTTGCCATACAAGTCACACAATAAATATTATGCTGGCATATCGACTACCCACTCAAACAAGCAACTCACATTAGCCAGACAAATACTATAAAATTTTCAACGCTATACAGGCACATGCTTCGGCATCGGCCAATGCATGGTGATGATTAAGCAAATCATACCCGCAATATGATGAAACCGTATGTAATTGATAATTAGGCAATCCTCTTATTACTCGACGTGAAGCCCTCAATGTACAGTAAAACTTGTAATCGGGATAATCCATTCCATAAATTTGGTGAACAGCGCGCAAACATCCTTCATCAAAAGGAGCATTATGTGCAACAAGCGGTAATCCTGCAATACGTGGCTCAATATGTTCCCATATATCCGGGAATATCGGAGCATCCACAGTATCTTCATATGTCATACCATGAATACGGGTTGTAAACCAACTGTAATAATTGGGACGCGGACATATAAGACTATGAATCCTTTCGACAATTTCCCCTCCATGCACAATTACAATTCCCACACTACATACGCTTGACCGTTGAGCGTTGGCCGTTTCAAAATCTATTGCCGCAAAATCTTCCATAATCACATAATGCAAATCGACTATAAAATTAATCAATAAAATAACTATTTTAGCACCGCAAGACAAAATCACGCGACATTCTGGATTATGAAAAATTTTATTGGAAAGACCTGTTTCGTCACCGGCGGAGCAGACGGTATAGGCAAAAAAATCGTTGAAACATTTTACAATGCAGGAGCAACAGTAGCTTTTTGCGATATAGACAAACAAAAAAGCGAAAATCTGACAGACAAACTATCTGACATAAAATTCTATCATATAGACGTAAAAGATGCTTATGCACTTTCCACAGCCGTTAATGATTTCATTGTCCAAAACGGCAATTTGGATATACTCATCAACAATGTCGGCATAAGCTTGTTTTCTACGTTGGAAGAAACAAGCATCGAAACATTCGACAAGATTATTGCGACAAATCTGCGTCCTGTATTCATCACTTCTCAAATCATGGCTCATTCACACAATACGCCTGAGGGGAAAAAACGCTACGGACGCATAATAAACATAGCGTCTACCCGATATCTGCAAAGCGAACCGGGAAGCGAAGGTTACGCCGCTTCCAAAGGAGGAATAGTTTCATTGACACACGCATTGGCAATATCATTATCCGAATATAACATAACCGTAAACTGCATCAGTCCGGGGTGGATCGAAACGGGAGACTACAATACCCTGAAAATCTCCGACCATACCCAACATCCTTCCGGCCGTGTCGGAAAACCGGAAGATATCGCCCGTACCTGTCTGTTTCTGTCGTCTCCCGAAAATGATTTCATAAATGGCCAGAACATAGTAATAGATGGAGGAATGACGAAAAAAATGATTTACGAAGAATAATCATTCAAAGTACATATATTTACCAAAGTTACAATCTATAGATATATACGCTATCATAGCCGTTAAAAAACAATACTTCTCAGTCATCTTTGTTAAATATTTATTAAAACGATAGAATTTTAAATTTCAATCGTTTTTTTTTGTCATATTTGTAATGTTTTTTATTAACGTGCATAATATGGGGCAATTTGAACGTATGTCTTTTTGTCAATCATATACAAAGCACTATATTACACATTATTAAAGCATTACGACAAATAAACGACTAAAAAAACATAACTAATGGAAAATATTAACGAAGCATTGATTCTAATGGTGGTAGGAATGGGAACCGTTTTCCTGATATTACTGTTTATTATATATTTCAGTAAATGGATGATCGCACTCATTAACAAATATGTACCCGAAGATGTACAACCAGTTGCCAAAAATTCCAATGCCCCGTCGACAATTCCCAGCAATATAATTGCAGCCATAACGAGTGCTGTCAACATTGCAACTCAAGGGAAAGCTCAAGTTACAAAAATCGAAAAAGAATAATTTGAAATTAACTAAACTTTAAACATAAAATGAGCAAAGAAGTAAAATTCAGTTTGGTCTACAGGGATATGTGGCAGTCAGCGGGTAAATATGTACCGCGAGTAGACCAGTTGATTAAAGTGGCGCCGGCGATTGTCAAAATGGGATGTTTTGCCAGGGTCGAAACGAATGGAGGAGGATTTGAACAGGTTAATCTGTTGTTCGGAGAAAACCCCAATAAAGCCGTACGCGCATGGACAAAACCTTTCCATGAAGCAGGCATACAGACACACATGCTTGACAGAGGGTTGAATGCTCTACGCATGAGCCCTGTTCCAGCCGATGTACGTCAATTATTCTACAAAGTAAAGAAAGCACAGGGAACAGATATAGCACGTACATTCTGCGGATTGAATGATACCCGCAACATCAAACCTTCGATAAAATATGCTAAAAATGCAGGGATGATATCCCAAGCTTGCCTTTGCATAACACATTCTCCGATACATACGGTAGAATATTACACCAATATGGCATATGAACTCATCGAAGCAGGCGCAGATGAAATATGCCTCAAAGATATGGCAGGGATCGGCCGTCCGGTATCATTGGGACAGATTGTTGCCAACATCAAAAAGAAATATCCCGACATTCCGGTACAATATCACAGTCATGCAGGTCCAGGTTTTTCAGTTGCCTCTATCCTGGAAGTATGTCAGGCAGGATGCGATTATGTAGACGTAGGAATGGAACCTCTCTCATGGGGTACGGGACATGCCGACATTCTCACAGTGCAAGCCATGCTAAAGGATGCAGGTTTCAAAGTACCTGAAATCAATATGGAAGCATATATGGAAGTACGCAGTCTGACACAATCGTTTATGGATGATTTTCTTGGATATTACATCAGTCCTAGAAACAGGCTTATGAATTCCTTGCTTATAGGTCCGGGACTTCCGGGAGGTATGATGGGAAGTCTTATGGCCGATTTGGAAACCAACCTCGAAAGTATCAACCGTTACTTCGAAAAGAACGGCAAGCCAAAAATGACACAAGATCAGTTATTGATAAAACTGTTCGATGAAGTTTCATATGTATGGCCACGTTTGGGTTATCCTCCATTGGTTACACCATTCAGCCAATATGTAAAGAATATCTCATTAATGAATGTAATGCAAATGCTTAAAGGCCGTGAACGCTGGAGCATGATTGCAGACGATATATGGGATATGATTCTTGGTAAATCAGGCCGTCTTCCTGGTCCTCTTGCACCAGAAATCATTGAAAAAGCTAAAGCTGAAGGGAAAGAATTTTTCACAGGAGATCCTCAATCGGAATATCCCGATGCACTTGACAAATATCGCAGCATGATGCAGGAAAAAGGTTGGGAATTTGGACAAGACGATGAAGAATTGTTCGAGTATGCGATGCACCCGGCACAATACGAAGCTTACAAGTCAGGTAAAGCGAAACATGATTTCGAAGCAGATTTGGCAAAACGCAAAGCAGAAAAAGAAGCACCTAAGGGGACAGAAGCTACTATTGGCATCACTCCACAAGTAATCAGTGTGGATGTAAACGGAGAAAAATTCCGTGTAAGCATAGCACCTAACGGTGCATCGACTGCTTCAGCTCCACAAGAATCAGCATCTACATCTCAGGTTCAGAATGCACCTGCAGCATCTGGCAATCTCACCAATGTAGAAGCACCTTTGGAAGGGAAATTCTTCCTGACCAAAACAGCTTCTGAGACAGCTGCCAAAGTAGGAGACAAAGTAAAAGCCGGTGATACCGTATGTTACATAGAAGCCATGAAGACATACAATGCCATTGCTGCTCCAGTTGACGGTACCATAGTCGAAATATGCCTCAACAATGGTGATACCGTTTATGAAGATGATGTCATGATAAAAATCGGTTAATAAGATAACTTAATTTACCGGTAGTACATACTACTACCGGTTTCACTTATAACATCAAACCTGATAAATGGAAATTTTAGACAAATTATACAGCATGACGGGACTCAGCGCGATAATAGCGGAGCCTCAATGTCTTATCATGTTTTTGATAGCTTTCGTGCTGTTATACCTCGGAATAAAAAAAGAGTACGAACCTTTGTTACTCGTCCCGATAGCATTCGGAATATTGATAGCCAACTTTCCGGGAGGCGCTATGGATGTTGTTCCTGCAACACCCGAAAACGGCATTATGGATAAAACCTTATTGCAGATTGCGAATGAATACGGCATAATGAACCTCATTTACTATGCCCTCATCAAAACAGGAGTTCTTCCTCCGATCATCTTTATGGGTGTCGGAGCCTTGACCGATTTCGGACCTCTTTTACGAAATCTACGTTTGGCTATTTTCGGCGCAGCTGCACAAATAGGGATTTTTACTGTATTATTGGTATCGGTAATGCTCGGATTCTCTCTCAAGGAAGCTGCATCCTTAGGAATCATCGGAGGAGCAGACGGTCCTACCGCAATATTCACCACAATTAAACTGGCTCCGCATCTGTTAGGTCCTATTGCTATTGCAGCCTACTCATACATGGCTTTAGTTCCGGTAATTATACCAATGGTAGTAAAACTGCTATGCACGAAAAAAGAGCTGACAATAAACATGAAAGAGCAAGAAAAGCTCTATCCTTCTAAAAATGAAATTAAAAACATGCGTGTTGCCAAAATTATTTTCCCTATTGCGGTTGGAACAGTGGTAGGCATACTCGTTCCTTCTGCAGTACCTTTGGTAGGAATGCTTATGTTCGGTAATCTGGTAAAAGAAATTGGGGCTAATACATCACGTTTGTTCGAAGCCGCATCAAATAGTATTATGAATGCAGCTACCATATTTTTAGGATTATCGGTCGGGGCGACAATGACTGCCGATGTATTTTTGGAATGGACGACAATAGGTATTGTTATCGGTGGTTTCCTTGCCTTTGCAATATCTATCGCCGGAGGTATCATATTTGTAAAAATAGTAAACCTTTTCACCAAGAAAAAAATCAATCCTCTTATCGGTGCGACAGGCTTAAGTGCAGTACCTATGGCTTCACGTGTAGCTAACGAAATTGCGACAAAATATGATAAATCGAACCACTTGTTGCAATATGCAATGTCAAGCAACATTTCAGGTGTGATCGGCTCAGCTGTTGCAGCAGGGGTATTGATTTCATTCTTGGGATAGCATTTGATACAACGTTACACATTAATCAAGATACGAATAAAGTCGGCAAAATTGCCGACTTTATTTATTTAGAAGATGATATATCCAAATTATAAATTGCGAGATAAAAAATATTGTTTAAACAGTAAAAACTACAACTTTATTAGTTCTATTAAACCGAACATATCAACAATTCCAATAACTCGCCGTTACATTGATAACAGATAGATGGTTTTGATAATATATCAAAACCATCTATTATCAGATACAATATCGATTTATTTAATTTACAGTAATTTCACCAGCTGGTTTCCGTAATCACCGTTTAGTAATACAAAAACAAAGAATAATTTAAAAACGAAGAGAGATACAACTGCAATCCTAACACAAAATTATTCTCAGCCAATAATCCGCTACTTATCGGAATCATAAAATCATTGCGATTTCCGGGCCAGCAATACCTTTCTCATAACTCACTCGCAGTAACTCATTTTCAGTTTCTGCATCGGGAGTTACAAGTCCTGCGACACAAGGATTTTGCGCAATATAAAGTGCACCCGCATTGTGAAGTGCCATAGTTGCGTCGATATATTTCAAATGCGTCGGTTCTTCCAAAGAGAAATTTATAGTCGCTTTACCATTAAGGACCCGTTCTGCGGGAATATCTGGTCCGAACTCATCCTCGACACCCATATTTGCAAGTATTGCATTGGAACTTATAACCACCTTTGGAGAACAAGACTTTTGCACGGCTCCTGGAACGCCGGTTGCAGTAACAATCGCATAAGCCTCTTTCACTGCATTTTCAACATCCTGCTGTTTATGAAAATCCACTATGCGACAAGCCCACTCTTTTATTTTATCATCAACTGAGTCAGGATCGGTAACGACAGTCACATTTGCCCCGTATCTATAAGCATACATTATAATTCCACGTCCAACCTTACCACTTCCAAATACGACTAAATTTTTGCCATTCCAATCAGAATAGCCTATTTTCGCCATAGCACGGAAATAACTTTCACCTGTTCCAAGAGAAGTCTCAATACGTTTTATCCTGCCGCTATCCACCACATAAACAGCTTTTCCACTGGCTTTATAACGATCGACTCCCGAACGCGTAATTTCGACATACCCCATATTTGCACTCCATCCAGAAAAGGAGGCCGCACAGTCCATAATAATATCGAACGATACGCGATGCCTATCCTCCGCCTTATAAACATCTATCCCTATAGAAGTTAAAAACTCGACTATGTTTTTATCATGTGCCATTATATCCGATATGCCCACCGAGAGTTGTGCTCCTCCGGCAAGCAAAGGGATATATTTCACCAAGGTATTACGATACACAGGTGTAGCATCCAACACCTTCAGACCCATAAATGGTCTGGTCTCATGCCACTGTTCTATTTGATAATGCAATGCAGGATATTCAGTTACATCGTAAACTTTTTTTATTTTCTCATAAATCGCATTTTCAACCATTTCCCTGCATATTTAAATTTAAAGAGTATTTCAAAGATACTATTTTTCAAACAATTTTCCTGTTCAAAAAATTACCTTCCCGTTGCACGCAGATAGTTGGATAACTTAACCTGATAAGCAGTACAAGCATCGGTATGTTGATCACGACTTTGTTGCAAAATCGTTTGCGCATCGAGCAAATCGGACAATGCAACCGTCCCGGCATTATAATATTCGCTGTTCAAGCGGAAATTTTCAGTAGCTGAAGCGATGGATTTTTCCGACAGCAATATCTGCTTATATGCCTCCTGCAATTCATTCCAACACTGCATAACTTCAACCTCCATAAGTTCGATAGATTGCTGACGTTCATTTTCTGCCTGCATCATTTTCAATTTATCCTTCTTTATGTCGTGCGCTCCACCCCACCAGGCAGATATAGGAATGGAAACGCTTGCAAAAACAACCCCGAAATTATTATCTTGTCCCGTCATGTCATGATACATATATCCTCCCCCGATTCCGACAGAGGGCAAATTTTTACCAAGTGTCATACGTTTTTGCAATTTGGTTGCTTCAACGTTTTTCTCCAGCAATCCATATTCTGCGCGCCTCGTAACAGCCTCATCGGGACTCATATATATATCGACAGGTGAAGATGGAGATACAAATTCACTCGTGCTGACTTCAAAGTGTTCATTATCTATTCCCGTGTACTGTCTTAAAAGCATTTTTGTTATAGACAATCCATTTTCAACTTTCAGTCGGTCGCTTTCAATCCCTTGCTGTTGCAACTCTACCTTGAGCAGATCATTACGAGTAGTTACACCCGCATCGACAGCAACCTGAACATCCTCATATATTTTTCCCAACTGGTTTTCAACAACAGATATGGTATTCAATTTCTCCTGCAAAGCCACTATTTGCCAAAAATATTTTTCCGTTGTTTCCAAAACTTCATTCTCGGACAATTTCAACTGGTACTCACTCACTTCCGCTCCTACACGTGCCAGTTTATTCCCATTTATAATCTGTCCTCCGGCAAACACAGGTTGTACAGCCGATACCGTGGCAACCTTTCCATTCTTAAACATGGATATAGGCAACGTTCCCACCATAGGGAGTGTCATATCCATCTGGGCCATTCCACGGCTTGCATTATATGCAAGTCCCATTGCACTTACCGACGGAAAATAATTAGTAAAAGCCTGTTTACGTGTTTGTACAGCTATATCTTTATCAAGTCGGCTATTCTTCATCTTACAGTTATTCTCCAAAGCCATATCCTTGCACTCCTGCAGAGTATAAGTCTGGGCCGATGCACTCCAAACAAAAATACAGGAGATTATTATAAAGAATATTTTCGTTTTCATATTCATCCTTTTTTAACTTTAATATTGCCGAAAATTTTCCAATAAGTAACAGGAAGAACCGTTACCACAAGAATCATAGATAAGATGGTTCCGAAAAATATTACTATTCCCATCGGAGTCCACAGCGAACTATTACTTATTATCATCGGTATAACCCCAACGGCAGTTGTTGCTGAAGTCAAGAAAATAGGCAGCATACGGCGTTTACCTGCATCATAAGCGGCATCACGGGCATTGAAATGATGTTTAATTCTCAAATCTTCGGCATGTTCAAACATAATAATTGCATTACGGACTATTATTCCCATCAGACTTATTATTCCCAATACGCACGTTAATCCGAATTCCGTATTTGTGAGCCACAGTCCGAGTGCAGCACCCAACAGACATAGCAGTATAGAAACTAAAGAAACAGCCGAGATACTTACTTTCTTAAAGTTGAACAACAGGAACATGAATATAATAAACATAGCGGCTGTAAGTCCCTGAACTATTGGTGCAGTAATCTCAGCATCACTTTCCACAGCCCCTCCATATTCAGTTTCCACCCCGTCAGGGAGTGATGGAATTATCCGACTATCCATCACCTGTTTAATTTTTGAGAATGCTTCGCCTTCATTATACCCTCGTCTCACATCAGCCATAACACTTAATGTACGTACTCCATTACGGCGTACTATCTGTCCATTATTCCATACAGGTTCTATAGTTGCGATTTGACGTAATGGTACAGAAATTCCCGGGACAGGTGAAGAAATATACTGATCTTCTATTTTATCCAGAGAAGGCTCTTCACCTTTGTCATCCGCTTTCAGTACAACAGATAAAGGATAATCATCTTCCCACATTGTCCCGGCAGAAATACCGGTATAATTTGCCATCATTTCAGTCTCGGCCCAAGCCCTTTGTATACCGAGACGCGATGCCTCTACCGGATCGAGCTTTATTTCAACTGCAGGTAACATCTCCTCATAATTTGTATGAATCCAGACAAATTCTTTCATCTCCCTCATCGCAGCCATTAACGAATCGGCCGATTGTTTCAACAAAGCTATATCATCGCCTCTGAAACGAATTTCTATAGGTGTCGTTACACTTTGGTAATCAAGTTGCTTAAACTTAACATATGCATCGGGGAAATAATCAGCATACATATCGGCATACTGGTCCAAAAGTTCTCTTGCCCCTTCTATTGACTTTGTATTTACAATAAACTGTGCATAATGTTTAGACGGCATATTGGGAGCGTAAGTAGTTTGAAACCGCGGAGATGCCGTTCCGATAAAAGAGGTTACAGATTTTACCCTGTCATCTGCCGCCAATACATGTCTCACACTATCCGCCACTTCAGCCGTACGACTCAAAGAAGTCCCCTGGGGGAGATATATTTCGACAGCGAACTGATCTCTATCGGCAAAAGGCATCATCCTGACTTTTAAATTAAGAATTATAACACATGCCACAACCACCGTCATAATACCTCCGAAAATGGTCAATTTCGGGAAACGGAACGTCCAGTCGAGTGCATGCCAATACCATCGCTGTACCGTTTCCAACATATTGAATTTCTTTTTCTTATTGTCAGTATTTTTGGTTTTCAACCCTTTTTTTATCAATATATATTCCAAATAAGGGATAAAAATCATTGCCAATACCAATGACATCATAAGAGATATCGTCAAAGTCCATGGGAAATTTTTCAGGAAATCCAGAAATTCTCCTTTCATGGTCACCAACAACGGGAAGAATATTACACATATGCACAACGTAGCCAAAAATATGGAGCCGAAGTAGTTTTTGGCACTTGAAATAGCAGCATACCAACGAGACATTCCCTTATCGAGATTTTCCAGATATGCATCGACGACTATTATTGAATTATCGACTATCATTCCCAATACGACTATCAATGCAGCCAATGTAACGGTATTCAAAGGAATACCTACTATATACATTATACCTATCGATATAAAAATGCTTATAGGGATGGACGTTGCAGCGACGATGGCGGAACGGAACGGGAACAATACCATCATCACCAATATCACCACGACTATGGATATCATCAGATCCCGGATAAAAGAGCTTACAGAGTCATGTACGACCTTGGGTTGATCGGCTATACGTTCGATATGTACATCGTCAGGGAGTGATTGTTGAAAATCAGCCAATACCTCATCCACCTCCTTACCATATTCCACAATATTGTTTCCTTCCCTCATTTCCATCGACAGCAATATGGCCTTTCGTCCGTTATTAGTAATATAACTGTCCGGTTGGTCATATTCACGTACAATTTTAGCTATATCCTGCAAACGTATAATATTGCCTTCGGTATCACTATACACTATCTGTTCTGCAATCTCCTTTTCAGAGTCATATGTAGAGGCAAAATGTATCGGTATATCCATCCCATCATTTTCGATAGAACCTCCCGCGGTGGTAAAGCCTTGAGTGAACAGATTGGTCATCAACATTTTTGTATCTATTCCATATGCAATAAGCTTATCCTTGTCGAGATATACGCTTATCTGTTCCTTTTGCAATCCATAACGACGCAAGTTCGACACCGACTCTATACGACGTAAACGTCCCTCCAGATCATCCAGATATTCTTCGAGTTCGCGGTAAGTCTTATCATCGGATTCCAACGTTATCAACAATGCTGAAGTATCTCCGAAATCATCGTTTACTATAACTGCCAATACTCCGGCCGGTAACTGCGACTTGAAATTGGCTATACCATGTTTTATCTTCGACCATACTTCATCCTTATTGTGTACGTCATCATTTAGTTCGACCATGACATACACTATCCCATCCTGAGACATTGTATAGGTCTTATTCTTTTTAATTTCCTTATATGTAAAAAGGAATTGTTCCAAAGGTTTCGCCAGTTGTTCCTCAACCTGTGCAGAACTGGCCCCTGGATAAACCCCCACGACCACACCCTGACGTATCGTAAACGGTGGGAATTCCTGTTTAGGCATATTCACAAGCCCATACACCCCGAGTATCACCAACATGGAAACTATCAGCAGCACTATCTTATGGTAGCGCATAGCCGATTCTATTATACCCATTCTTTTCATTGTACTTTCACTTTCATTCCTTCACTCACTTTCTGATAACCTCCCGTTATCACCTGATCGCCAGCTGTCAGTCCATCTTTGACAATTAAGCCCGTAGCAGTCAAATCACCCGTTACGACAGGAACCTTAACAGCTTTTCCTTCTCTCACGCACCATACGAAACGTTCGTTCCGATCTGAAATCTGCACTGCATTATTAGGAAGAACTATCGAGGAAGGAACAGTGTTATCATGCACCTGGACACGACATACCATGCCAGGCATCAACTCACGCGATACATTTGACAGTACCATACGGGCATCATATGTATGAGAAACCGGATTGGCGACAATCCCTTTTTCTGATATAGAGCCTGTAAATGTCTTATTTCCCAATGCTCCGACAGACATAGAAGCCTGGCAATTACCATTTATCCCTGCAATTTCATTTTCAGGGACAGAAATTTTAACCTTTACACGATCTATTTTAAGCAATGTAAATACCATTTGTCCGGGCATCACATTTTCTCCCACTTCGACATAACGTTTACCTATTACGCCGTCGAAAGGAGCTGTCAAACGGCTTTCATTCAAATTTTTCAGAGCTACTTCCTCCATAGAGCGCGCCTGTTCGAGTTTGGACTGTACCTCTACATATTTCATTTCCGGCAAACTCTGGTTATCATACAGCTTCTGAAGTCGTTCCATTGCATCCTCGGCCTGTTTCAAGGAAGCCTTTGCAGCATTATAGGTACTCTGCAAATTATCATCATTGAGTTTAGCCAGCACTTGTCCCTCTTTGACACGTTCACCTTCGCCGACAAAAACTTCAACTACATTTCCTTGTACCTGGAAGCTCAATGCTGACGAAGACTCTTCTTCTATCACTCCCACATAATCTCGTGAAGATGTCTGCAAATTTTCATTTACCGTCATCACTTCAACAGGAATAACTCTATCCGCTCTATTAATCTCACCGCGGGAAGCACAACCTCCCAAGACCAATATTCCGGCAACAACCGTCATATACCGGCACAATAATCTTAAATCCCGAACCATATAATCATCTATTAAATTTATGTTACAAAGTTGAAATAAACTCGATACAGGTTAAAGTCCCGAAATACGGAGCTATTGTCCTAAAAGTCGAAAATAAGACAAATTATACTAATAAACAACAAAAGATATGTATATTTGCACCAAAATAAGAGTGATTATGAACAACGAAGGGTTAAATAGTATAACGATTGCACAACTGAAACAACATTTCGGCATAAATGAAGGGCTCGGAAATGACTTTATGATTTCATCTGAGAAGGAACATAAATATTTCGATTTGTTCAAATATCCATGTCGTTTGGATGCCATAGTATTTGGTGTATGCACACAAGGGAGTGCCAAAGCGATAATAAATCTCAAGGAATACAATATTTCGGCAGGAATGATGATTGCCAGTACTCCAGAAAATATAGTTCAAGTCAACCACACGAGCGAAGATTTCAAAGGACATATAATCATTGTTTCGTTAGATTTTCTGAAAGAGATACTGATCGACCTGAAAAACAGTATGACAATATATGTTCAGATAAAGAATCAACCTTACATAAAATTACAAGATGAAGATTTTAAAATTTTAGGAGATTTTTTCAGTTTGATGTACGAATGTGCCAATAGTCCCAACAATAAATTCAAACTAAATATCATACGTAATCTCATAGCATCTTTTATATATAAAAGCTGTGCGGCCTTAAATGACACGGCCATTGAGAACAATAAACATGTTTTGAATCGTCAGGAAGCCTTTTTCAAACAATTTATGGAATTGTTGGTTTTGCATCATAAGGAAGAACGCAGTGTAGGTTTTTATGCGAAACAGATGCATATTACACCTAAATACATGTCCTCACTGATAAAAAAGATAAGCGGGTTATCGGCTGCCGAATGGATCGACGAATACATAATTTTGGAGATCAAAGCATTGTTGAAATATTCCGACATGAGTATACAGGAGATAGCCTACCATTTCAACTTTTCGACACAATCTTTTTTCGGAAAATATTTCAAGCAACATACAGGCATGTCCCCGAGTCAATATAAAATGCAATAAAAAAGGGCCCAACATTCCATGCGAATTGGGCCCAATATAATTTACCTAATAGTCAGTTATAAAATATTCAGATAGTAATCACACGTTGCACAGTTCGCTTTCAAAATCTTTTAACATAAGCGTGACAATATGGGGTTTTACCATTTTTCTGATAATAATCCTGATGGTAATCCTCTGCGGGATAAAATGTCGATGCAGGGGTAATTTTTGTAACTACCTTATAATCTTTCTTTTTCAATAGCGAAATCAATTTTTCAGCAATCTGTTTTTGTTGAGGAGTCGTATAAAAAATTTCAGACCTATACTGGTTCCCTATATCAGGGCCTTGACGATTAACCTGCGTCGGATCATGTATTTCAAAAAACAATTTGGCAAGAGTTTCGTATGACACCTTGTTCGAATCAAATATTACTCGTACAGCTTCGGCATGTCCTGTTTCCCCCGAACAAACATCCTTATAAGAAGGATTTTCGACATCTCCCCCTGTATATCCCGACTCTACCGAGAGAACACCTTTCTGTTTGCTCAACAAATGCTCTACACCCCAAAAACAACCGCCTGCAAAAATGGCTGTTTCAATCTTTGACGTATCATTTAGAACAAGAGTATCTCTGTTTTCCGGAATAAACTTCAACGATACCGAATTTACACAATAACGGGTATTTTTATCAGTAAGTTCTTCTCCTTCGAACACATGTCCCAAATGACCGCCACAATTGGCACAAGTAATTTCAATACGTCGGCCATCCGCATCCAGAGTCTGTTTCACTGAGCCTTCGATAGCATCATCGAAACTCGGCCATCCACACCCTGAATCAAACTTGTCGTTTGAGGTAAACAACAAGGCCCCACAATTTTTACATACATAAACTCCCTTTCCTTTATGATTGTAGTACTCTCCCGAGAAAGGTTTTTCCGTCCCCTTTTCAAAAATTACATACTTCTCAAGATCGGTCAATTCCTTATTCATCATACTCTGTGTAGTTTTTTGCTGTCCATGTACACACCCTGACCATACGAAAAGTGCAACTATGGATATTATAACATATATTACCTTCATATCTCGTTTTTCTTAATAAACGGAAAAACATCAACAAAAGTATTATGCAAAAAAAGAGCCGATTTAAGAAAACGGTTTAAGATTGCCTGTTTTTCAAGGACTTCGAAATAGATTTACCCAACCCTTCCAACTTGTTAAGGTTGGTCAGCAAAGACGCATTGAGCAGATCGGCATTTAACTCCTCATCAGTAATCAACTGCATAGGATAAATCAGAAGAAAATCATACGATGCGAAATATTTATTAATATAACCGGGGATACGATTCATCGCAGATTGATAAGATATCATATCCTTGCGACTCATAACAATAATTAAGTCATCATCGGGTCTCAAATCACGGGATATTATCAAGAAATCATTCCAATCATCGAAAACATTGAACTCAGCCTCTATTCTGTTACTTTTATTTATATCGCTGATAACATCCATTGTTTTTCTCGAACAATAAAACGACAGTTTGGTATTGGAATTTATCGCCAAGTTCCACACCTTAACCAACCAGAACGGAAAACCCAATTCCGATTCGGCATTTTTAGGGACTATCACCACATGTCGTTTTATGGTGGCAACAGGTTGTACCGGACGATATATAAAAGTTGTTACATTACTATTGTCAAGAATGTGTTCGGCTATATTTCCCAGAAAAGAATCTGACAACTCGGTTTTCTCATGCAGCCCCAAAATAAGATCCGTCACTTTATTCTCTTTTATCACACTCACTATTGCATTTGAAACACTTAAGTCATAACGCATTAAAGTATTCAGTTGTATATCTGCAGCAGAAGCTGTTTTTTGTGCTTTTTCAAGAATCTTACGTGCCTTGTTATCAGCATCAGGCCCGGCATTATGATTATTTATTACATTCAATGCATATAGTCCGAGTCTGTTATCTTTTCTTTTAATCAATGTACTCAGATTTATCAGTTCATCGATATTCTCCACATCCTTTACAGGAATCAATATATTTTCATCGAACCCCTTATCCTTATTGTCGGATATCGATTCGGTCAACGAAATATTTCTGGCCCCTTTCTGCGCTACGAAAGAAGCGACAGTACATGTAACCAATATCATAACGATAGTTCCGTTAAGGACGCTTTCGTCCAATAATCTGATCGGTTCACCCGTAGGAGTTTCACCGAGAATTATATTATATCCCACCGTTACCGCAGCCAATGTAGCGGCAGCCTGAGCATTACTCAATCCGAAAATTACGCTTCTTTCATCGGCAGTATATTTCAATGATTTCTGCGTCAACCATGCGGCAATATATTTAGCGACAATGGCGATAACTGTCATTACGATAGCCACCTTAATAGTTTCCAAATCACGGAAAAAAGCATGATAATCCACCAACATACCCACCCCGATCAGGAAGAACGGTATAAAAATAGCATTCCCCACAAATTCTATACGATTCATCAACGAGGATGTCGA